>JBGQJH010000330.1:0-3804 GCA_041498935.1 Pyrinomonadaceae bacterium
CTCCCGCAGCAGCTCGGCTATCACTCGGAATATTTTCGCGAGGCCGGTAGCGCTGCCGTAAGTCTGCCGGCGCAGGCGCTCAAACTCTTCCATGTTTTCGGGCGGGTACTCTTTTGTTGTGAAGACCGTCCAGAGCACTGCGAGCAGAAAGACAACGGCGCCGATCTTGAAAGAGTACTGCACCGTGAGCGGAATGCCGCTCGGAGTTGTGCCAGTCACGCCGTATTTCCGAAAGAGGAAGGGCAGCGCGTTCGCAAGCGAAGCGCCGATGCCGATGAAGAAGCTTTGCATTACGAAGCCGGCGGTTCGTTGATCGACATTTAGCTTGTCCGCAACGAAAGCGCGGAATGGCTCCATGCTGACGTTGATGCTGGCATCCAGGATCCAGAGCAGTCCGGCGGCCATCCAGAGCGCAGAAGAATCCGGCATGAAGAAAAGTGCGATGCTGGCGAGGATAGCACCGGTAAGGAAGTAGGGCCGGCGTCGGCCCAGTCGGTTCCACGTTCGATCACTCATTGAACCGACGATGGGTTGCACCAGTAGCCCTGTCATCGGTCCCGCGAGCCATAGCAACGGCACAGCATCCGGGCTAGCGCCCAGGTATGTGTAGATGCCGCTCATATTGGCAAGCTGGAGACCCCACCCAAACTGGATGCCCATAAATCCGAAACTCATGTTGAAGATCTGCCAGAAGCTCAAGCGTGGTTTTTGCATTTGTAGTCCTCCAGGAAACGCCTCAAGTCAGCAGGTTCCTTCGGCTGTGCCGGAAGCACTGTCCCTTTCTCTTGTTTATCCATTCTCTATCTCGCGTACAGATTAACGTCTTCCAACACCACATTCCGATCAAGCGAGAGTGCATACATCAGCGTGCGCGCCATATTGCCCACATGAATAAAACCCTCGCGCGGTGGTTGATCCGGTCGCGTGTTTTCCACATCCACCAGCCCCGGACAAAAATTGAAGACGCGGATATTCGCACCGGTCTTGCGCACGTGATCGCGTAAGGCTTCGGCGTAACCGAGCAGCCCAAACTTCGAAGCGCAATAAGAAGGAACGTCGGCATAACCATGCTTGCCTGCCTGCGATGAAACGTTCACGATGTCGCCAAAATCGTCCTGGAGCATTTGTGGCAGCACGGCGCGAACCAGTTGCATAACGCCACGCAGGTTCGTCTCCATCACGGTGTCCCAACCTTCATCTGTGATCTCTTCGACTGTCTCCGGCACCGCCAGGCCCGAGTTGTTGATAAGCACGTCAATCGATTGCCAGCAAGCAAACACATTCGCAACCAGCTCCTCGATCTGCGCTCGATTGCGAATATCGAAGTGATAAGGGAAAACGCGTTCGGAATCCAGCGTCGCATTTATTTCATCGGCCGTGCGGCGCAAGACGTCTGGCCGACGCGAGGCAATAACAACTTTGGCGCCGGCAGACGCGAGCGCCTCGGTGAACGCGCGCCCAATCCCGGTGCCTCCACCGGTGACGATCGCGACCTGCTTTGCGAATGGTTTATTCGTTAATCCCATAAGAAGAATTTCATCCGTGTAGAAGCCGGACTTGTCCGGCGTTGCACCGCGGCGCACAAGTGCGCTCTCTAACCGAAATCAAAAGCTATTTCCGCAAAACTGCGCTTTCTAAACGATATCGAAAACTATTGCCGCACGAATATTGACGCTGAGCGCGCGGGCAGTGCAACGTTTACTTTTCCGTTCTCGACTTGAAGATCTTTACTTGCTGCCAGACGGTCGACCATTCGCATACCGTTTTGGAGACCGGCAGGAGAAACTTCAAACGTGATCACGATCGGCTTGGTGTCGTTGTTGATCGCCACCATAACAGCCGTGTCCTTCGTTCTTCGCGCATAAGCGTATTGCTGGTCAGAAACGTAGAGATTCACCAGAGCGCCATGCTTGAGCGGCTCAAGCTCGGTGTGCAAACGCGCCAGCTTGCCGATGTGCTCAAATAAATCCTCTTCTTCTCTGGTGCGTCCCTCGCGCGAGAAAGCATTTCGTTTGTCTCCGGGGAAGCCGCCGGGAAAATCGCCGCGCGTGGTGGGCTCGTCCGGACCAGTCATCGCAATCTCATCGCCGTAGTAAAGCTGCGGCACGCCGCGCGTGGTCAGCACAAATGCATTCGCTAACTTCAGGCCGGCGAGCGTCGCGCCTTTTTCACTCATGAAGCGGCCATCATCGTGCCCGCCGAGCAGGGTCACCAGAATTTCTGAGTTGTTGTAGAGATAGTCTTTGGCGAGCGTCTTCGGGATTTCATCAAGGCTATGTCCTTCAGCAAACGCGTGGCGAATCGGGTAAAAAAGCGGGAAGTCGAGTAACGAATCGAGGCCGGAATCTACTCCGTCGAAACGCATTCTGCCGCCCTGGAAAAAGGAGACGTGAACCACGTCGCCGTCTTTCACCTCGCCCACCACTTTGAAATTGGGAAACTCTGCTTTCAAAGCTGCGGTCCAGTTATGCCAGAAAGTATTTGGCACATACTGCCAGGTATCCATGCGGATACCGTCAAGCCCGGTTGTGCCAATCCACCACAGCGTATTTTGAATTAGATAACGGGAAACCTCCGGGTCGTTTTGATTGAGATCGGGAAGAAAGTCGAGAAACCAACCCTCCATGGTTTCGCGTTTCAATTCTTCAACCGGGCGCGGATCGTGCAGCGCCCACGTTTGAAAAACATTCTTCAGATGATTGGCTTTCGTGCCGTTGAACCAGGTTGGCGTCGGTGGATCGTCAACCCAGGGATGATAAGGACCGGTGTGATTGACGACTTCGTCCTGAATGATCTTGATGCCCGAGCGATGCGCGGCGTCGACCAACTCGCGCAACTTCCGGAGCGTGCCAAAGTGTTCCTCGACCGCATAAAAATCCTGTGGGTTGTAACCGTGAAAGCCGGTGCTTGGTTTATCTTGCTTTAGTTCGATTTGGTTCGGATGGTCGTAGTTGTCATACCACGGCGTGAGCCAGACCGCAGTGACACCAAGGTCCTTCAGGTATGGCAGGCGATCGACCACACCCTGAAGGTCGCCGCCGTGGTAGTAGAACTTGTTTTGGCGATCGTAGATGCCGCGCGACTGCGGCGGGTCGTTGTTGGCCGTGTCGCCATCGCTGAAGCGGTCGATCATGACGAGATACATGACGTCAGCGGGCGAGAAACCCTGGAAACGGCCTGCACGACCGAGCGGCGCAAGAATCTCAAACGCCGCACGTGCGATCCCGTCTGCGGTCGTGATTTTTAGCTGGCGCGGGCCTGGGTTGGCATTGGGCGCGATGGCTACGTCGACAAAGAGATACGTTCCGCGCTCGTTGGTTTTTGGGGCGCCCACGACGCGAAAGCCGCGATCGACACTCTCTACACGCGCGCCCTTGAGGTTACTTCCCCGAAGCAGCAGTCTCACTCGATTGACCGAACTTCCGGCCCACCAGCTTGGCGGTTCAACTTTAAGAACTTGGGGCGCATTCTGCGACAAGCACACCTGAGCGCCTAGCAGCAGAACCATGAGCGGCGGGAAAGTTGATTTAACCGCAAAGGACGCGATGGTTCGTGCAAAGGTCGCAGAGACTAACTTGTCCTTTGCGTTCCTTTGTGAAAACACTCTGCGCACTTTGCGTTTAGACATCTTTCTCTTTCTCCTCGACTTCCGGAACTCTGCCGTACAACTCCGTCAATTCTCTTAAACGCGCGGCGACCTCGTCTGTTAGCGTTCCCTGCCTAACTCGCCAAGCCCAATTCCCTTCAGTGCTGTTGGGAAGATTCATACGCGCTTCGGTGCCGAGTCCCAGCACATCCTGCAAA
>JBGQJH010000331.1:0-3797 GCA_041498935.1 Pyrinomonadaceae bacterium
ACCTTCCGTCAGCATTTCGACGGAATGAGCCTTGATCTCATCGTGCGTCACGCCGGGCCGGACCATCTCCACGCAAGACACCTGCGTCTCGAGCACCAGGTCGTAGATTTCACGCTGAGCTTTCGTGTAGCGGCCGTTGATGGGGAAGGTGCGCGTGATGTCGGACGCGTAGCCTTTGTATTCCGCGCCCGCATCGACCAACAACAACTCACCATCACGCAACTCGCCGTCGTTGTTTATGTAGTGAAGCACGGTGGCGTTTGCGCCCGCGCCAACGATCGAGGTGTATGACGGCCCGGCGGCGCCCTGACGGCGAAAAATTTGTTCTATTAGCGCCTCAACCTCGTATTCCTTCATGCCCGGCTTGACCGCTTTCATCGCTTCCACGTGTGCCTCGGCGGCAATGTCGGCAGCGCGCTGCATCAATTCGATCTCTTCGGAAGACTTCAACACGCGCATCTCGTGAACAATGGTCGCCGGATCGATGATAGTGCGCGGCGGATGAATCGGTTTGCGATTGAGGGCGCGCATCTGCGCAATCTTTTTGATGACAGCAGTGTCAAGATCGGTGTAGGCACCGAGGCGGTAATAAAGCATTTCAGCGCCGTCGAGTATGTCCTGGAGCTTCTCCTCAAACTCGGCTATGGGAAATGATTCGTCGGCGCCGAAGTCGCTCTTCGCGCCGGCAACACCGGCGCGGCGTCCCACCCAGATTTCCTGTTCCGGATCGCGCGGGCGAACAAATAAGGTGTATTTCTGTTCCCTTGCGGGCGCAATTACCGCGATGGCCTCGGGCTCTTCGAAGCCGGTCAGGTAGTAAAAATCGGAATCCTGACGAAAGCGATACTGGGTATCGTTGGAACGCGTGGCTTCGCGGGCGGCGGGAATGATGGCTACTGATTTTTGATCCATGCGGCGCATGAATTCCTCAAGCTGCGGTCTGATCATGAAGGCTGCTCCTCGTAGGAAATTGAAGAATTGTGTGTGCGGGCATTGTAACCGAGAGGAATAGAACTGCGGAAACCAGCAGGGGAAGCGGTAGTGGCTAATTTGGAAGGCCACTACCTAAGGACAGGAAACTGTTCAACTATGAAAGCCTCTCGGGTCGGGAAGGTGGGCTTGCCCCCGCTCTTCTGTCTTGAGACAAGGACCTACATGGCCCTGGACATGAGCACCGATTCAACTTGAGCGGGGCAAGCCCACCTTCCCAACCTGAGAGGCTGCTCAGTTGAGACAGACATCCCAGGGGCTAGCCGCAACTCTGGCTTTGTTGGATAATCAGGTTCGCGAATGAGTACCCAAACCTTACCAGCGCCGGACAAGAAAGCCGGCGAGATCATTTCCTACGATCCCGCCACCGGCGAAGAGATCGGTCGCGCGCGGTTGTCTTCGCCGGATGACATCAAAGAAGCTGTGCGCAGAGCCCGCGCGGCGCAGCCTGCCTGGGCCAGTCTCTCTTTTCGAGATCGTGGTCGCGTAATCTTACGGGCGCGCAAACTCCTGCTCGCCGAGCGCGATGAGGTCGCTCGCTTAGTCTCCAGAGAAACTGGCAAGCCCGTAGCCGAGGCGCTCTCGATGGAGATAGTGCCCACGCTCGACGCCATGCACTATTTTGCGCAGGCATCAGAAAATCTTCTGCGCCCGCAGAAGATCGACATCGGCCAGTATGGCTTGATGGGACGCTCATCCTCGATTTTGTTTCGCCCCCTGGGAGTGATCGGAATAATCTCGCCGTGGAATTTTCCGCTCGCCACTCCCGCAGACGAAGTGGTGATGGCGCTGATGGCCGGCAACGCAGTGGTACTCAAGCCCAGTGAACTCACACCGCTCACCGCCCTGAAACTTGGCGACATCTTCAGCCGCTCGTCTCTGCCACCGGGTTTGTTCGGAGTCGTAACCGGTGATGGCTCAACCGGCTCCGCGCTCATTGATGCCCGCGTCGACAAAATCATGTTCACCGGCAGCGTGGCCACCGGCAAACGCGTGGCGGAAGCTGCCGCCAAATATCTGACGCCGGTGGTCCTCGAACTTGGCGGCAAGGATCCAATGATCGTGCTCGAAGATGCGGACATCGAGAACGCTGCGCGCGGCGCCGTGTGGGGCGCGTTTGCCAACGCCGGACAAGCCTGCGCTTCAGTTGAGCGCTGCTACGTGCAGGAATCAATCGCGCCTGAATTTATCGAGCGAGTGGTTGCGGAAACACGCGCCCTTAAACAGGGACTGGGAACTGAAGACAGCGTCGACGTCGGCGCAATGTCGAATGAACGTCAACTGCAAATCGTCGCCGATCACGTGAACGACGCCGAGCAGCGGGGCGCAAAGGTGCTTACCGGCGGACGCCGCGGCGCGAATCCTAATGGTTTCTTTTACGAACCCACGGTCCTCACCAATGTCGATCACGACATGACGATAATGCGCGACGAGACTTTTGGTCCGGTGCTGCCGGTGATGACATTCAGGACGGAAGCCGAAGCCATCAAGCTGGCAAATGACAGCGTCTACGGTTTGACTGCCAGCGTCTGGACAAAAAACATCCGGAGAGGTCGACGAATTGCGGCGCAGATTGAAGCGGGCACGGTGATGGTCAACGAAGTTGTCTACACTCACGGCATAGCGCAGACCCCCTGGGGTGGAGTTAAAGACAGCGGCTACGGCAGAACTCACGGGCGCATGGGTTTGCTCGAGCTGGTCACTCCGCAGCATATCCACGTTAATCGGTTTTCGTTCCTGCCCGATCTATGGTGGTTTCGTTATAGCCCTCGCGCAGCGCGACTCTTTACCGGCCTGGCGCAGCGTTTTACCACTGGAAGCATTAGCCAAACTTCGCTGCTGCTCCCGCAAATGCTACGCCGCCTCTTTGAACACCGCGGCAGGAGGGATGGAAACTGAGAGTTCTTTTCCAGCTTGAGCGGCCTCACCCGGAGGCAGTGGAAAATGACCCACTACCGGGTCATAACTTTTCTTGCTTTGTTTGGAAATGTTGCTTTATACTCCTGGCCGCCCGTTAACAGCATCGCGCTTTAGTGAGAACTGGGCACAAGATCGACTCCGTGGGAGGACCGAAACTGGCTTGGAGATGGTCTCCGGTTCGAGTCGGCATTGGTGGCTTCACATCAATAATCACAAAAGGTTTCGGATTCGTCTTTTTACTATTGATCAGAAGTCCGTGGTGGCTTCCAAAAGAAACCGTCCCTGACCTCATCCTGGGTACTCGCGCGTGGGTATCCTCAACCGCAAACGGCAATAAACCTAACTTTGGAGGAGATTTAGATGAAAAGAAAGTTTGTCCTCGGCGTGATGACGCTGGGCGTTCTTGCCCTGCTTGGTTACGCTTATTCATCCCGCACCGCCCACGCTCAATCAGAGCGTTCACAGTCAGCGGGGCCACCTGAAATCATCATCCCGCATCGCATAAACGAACACGGCGCTGATTCTTTCGCGTTGACGACAGGCGGTACGACTCCGACCTCTCCAATTACTTACCATGGCGGTCCGCTAATTAACACCCCGACCGTGTACATCATCTGGTACGGAAACTGGAATCAAGGTAATGGGTCTGACACACCTGCCGGCCAGCAAATCGTAAGGGATTTCGTCAATGCCATCGGTGGCTCACCCTATTTCAACATCAACACCAGCTACTCGACTAACGGCTTCAACATCACCGGCGGAGTATTTAACGGTGGCGAAACGACGGACGCTTATTCGCGTGGCACGAGACTTAAAGATGCGGACATTCTCACGATTGTTAACTCTAAGATCACTTCCAGCCAATTGCCATACAATGCGAATGGCGT
>JBGQJH010000332.1:0-3774 GCA_041498935.1 Pyrinomonadaceae bacterium
GGGGCAACGCCGGTCGCACACAAAGCACCCTTGGCCGCGATCACTCCCAGATCGATCGCTGAAATATCTTTCAGAGCGCCGACATACTCGCCCATCGGCGTCCGCTTGCCACCCAGGATGAATACAGCTCGAGACATTTAACCTGTCCTTCCATTGTCCAAAAATTGTATTTGATCAAAACGGGAAAGCGTAACAAACACCATCTGGACGGTCAATTTGGAAGGATGTCTGGTATTGCTCGGTTAGGTTATGTTGCAACATTCCCTAGCGGAGCACTACCGGATGTCTACTGTTGTCTACCGCGAGAGGGAGTGAGGAAACGGACTAAAACAGCATGGTTGAACCAAAGGCGGCTCCCGATGGAGCCGCTTGGTCAGAACCGAGCTTATCTCGCTGAGAAAGGTTTGAGCCGTCTGCTTGCTTACTTCCTCGGATCATCTTTCGGGTTTACGTAGACAATTTCCCATGGGCCGATGCCGTGAAGCTGGATAACTGTTTCACCCTTAGCCCAGGCAAAGTGTTTCATGTGTGGTGGCAGAAATCCAAAGGTTCCCGTCGGCATTGTGTTTCCCTTGGAGCCGTCGAAGGTGCCTCCCATCCCCAGGTTGAATGTTCCGGAAATAACGGTGACATGTTCGAACTGGAGATGGTAGTGCGGCTGAATCCGATAACCGTCGGGCATCCAGAGACGCATTGTGTAAATCCCAGGCTTCATCGGATTGCCTTCAAGCACCGCGAGTTTGGCGCCCGCCGGCAAAGCGTTGGGCGCGTCTCCCCACTTGATGTCGTCCGGTTTGAATAGCCCGTGATCCGCCATCTTCGTTGCGGCTTTCTTGCCCCTGGCGTGTTGCGTTTGTTTCATTGCTGTCTGGGCCAGCGCGATCACCGAAACCGCTAATAACACCGTCATCACAAGAATGATTCTTTTCATGGGTCCTCCTTTTCTGTCGGGTGCTAATTTAGACACGCTTCTATTCCAAATTCAGCAGCAAGTCAACGCTCAATCAACGAAGCGATGGCGCGCACGATAGCGGTGTAACAGTTCCTCTAAGAACCCTTCATAGGTAAAGGTCGCGAGATCGTACGTGGGGCGAAGCTTGTACATAAGTGGTAGCGCCACGCGCCAGGCCATCCACTGCCGCGCCATGTCTGCCAAATCCCAGCGGCGGCGCAAAAAAGTTTCCACCACTTCGATTTCAGATTCGGTCAGGACATTCAGCTCGGCGACAAAATCTACCGGATTGAATGATCGTCGCAACGCAGGATCACTCACCGGCGAGGCAAATACCTGGGCAAAAGCCGGCGCCTCCGCCTCACGTTCGCGCACGACGACAGTCCCGGCAACCATGTCGCCCACCCGCTGGTCAGACGGACTAATGAAAACCGAAATTAAGCCGATGGAATAAAACGGCGCGGGCATCATGTCCAGAGTGCGCAACAAATTTCTGACCGCCGCTTCCCAGAATGTCACCGGGCGGCCGTCTTCACGAATTACGCGGAGCTTGAGCCAGCGCTTGCCCGGAGTCTGGCCGTTCCAAATCCACTCGAAAAAAGCGAAGTAGCTGGAGAGGATTAGAAACACGGTGACAATCAAGAATGCCTGGACCCATTTCGGGGCGTTGGAAAGCCGATCACCCAGGCTCGAATAGTTGGCGACTAAAGTAAACCCAATCGCCATCAGGATGATTGTGAGCACTTGCAGAGCATGATCGATCGCACAGGCGAGAAAGCGATTGCCAATCGAAGCCAGCGCGAAGTGGAGCGGCACGCGCTCCGGCGTTTCGATGATCAGGATGTCTTCAGTGGCGAGCGTTGCTGACATCAGGTCTCACGTTGATCGCGACGGAGTCTTGGAAATACCTCCTCGGGAGTCTTACCAGTCAACTGCATGTATAGAGCATCAGGGCATAGTTCGATTTCATTGTCCCACTCAATAGAACGATGGCGACTCACACGTACCCGCTCGAAGAGGCTGTAGTCATTCCACGCTTTGAAGACACCTTTGCCGGCGAGACCAGATAAATCCACTTCTCCGTTTTCGCCATCTGAAAACTCCAGGTAGATGCGATAGCCTGGAAGTGCGCGAACTGTTGTCGGTCGAATCAGCATCTCTTGACGCAAGGCTACTTTCCACGCACGCGCACGAACCGGCGCGGGCCGACTTGAATGACGGTAGACAGGTCTTGACTTATCGGCTGGAAGTAATTAACGGTTGTGACTCGGTGTCCGTTGATGGATACGCCGCCTTGTTCAATTAGCGTCTTTGCCGCTGCTTTTGACGTCGCTAACCCGAGTTCCACGAGGAGTGCCCGCAACCCCCAAGTTGTTGTAGTGACCTGGCGTTCTTCCATTTCATCAGGCGCCTCCTTCAGCCTAAATTGCCGCGTAAAACTTTCTTCGGCTGCAACCGCATCACCAGGAGAGTAGAAATCCGTGATAATGCGTTTCGCTAGATCGGCTTTGATGTCGCGTGGATTTCGTTCACCGTTCTCGGAGGCGTGTCGAAGAGCAGTGATCTGAACAACTGGGAGATCGGTCAGCAACTCATAGTAGCGCCACATTAAATCATCGGAGATCGACATCACCTTGCCAAAGATCTCCGACACTGGTTCGTTGATGCCAATGTAGTTCCCGAGACTCTTCGACATCTTCTGCACGCCGTCAGTGCCTTCCAACAGCGGCGTAATCACGGCGACCTGCGCTTCCTGCCCATACTCGCGTTGCAGGTTCCGACCCATCAATAGATTAAACTTTTGATCAGTCCCGCCGAGCTCGACATCCGCCTCCAGCGCCACTGAATCGTAAGCCTGGGTTAACGGGTAGAGCAGCTCGTGCAAAGCAATGGGCTTCTCGTCCGTCAGGCGTTTCCGGAAATCATCACGTTCCAAAATCTGCCTGACAGTGACGTGCGAAGCAAGACGCACGAAACCGTCCGCGCCAAGCTGCCCCATCCATTCAGAGTTGAAACGTATCTCAGTCTTATCCGGATCGAGCAGCTTGAAAATCTGCCGTTTGTAAGTTTCGGCGTTCGCGTTAATTTCTTCGCGTGTGAGCTGCGGACGCGTTGTGCTCTTTCCCGAAGGGTCGCCGATCAATCCGGTGAAATCGCCAATCAGGAAAATTACCGTATGGCCCAACTCCTGAAATGAGCGCAGCTTGCGAATGACGACGGTATGACCCAGATGAATATCGGGCGCGGTGGGATCTGCTCCGAGCTTTACCCGCAGAGGTTTGCCGGTCTGCGCGGATTTCTCCAGCTTGGCGCGCAGCTCCTCCTCGCGAATGATCTCCGTGGTCCCCTTGCGCAAGTATGCGAGTTGCTCGTCGACTGTCATGCTTCAATTCTTGCGCAAAACTCGCCGCCCGGCAATCTCATACTTCCCGCTCACAACCAGAGCCAGCGCTTCGGGGTACAGTTGGTGTTCCTGTTCGAGTATGCGCGCGGCAAGAGTCTCCTCAGTGTCGTTATCGAAAACAGCAACCACCCGCTGCGCAATGATTGGGCCACCATCGAGAGTTTCATCAACAAAGTGAACCGTGCAGCCGGTCCACTTCACGCCGTGTTCAAGCACCTGGCGCTGGGCGTCGAGTCCGGGAAACGCCGGCAAGAGACTCGGATGAATGTTTAGAATTCGGTCGCGATACGTCTCGATGAAGTAACTGGAAAGCAGACGCATGTACCCGGCCAGGCAAACTATCTCGACTCCGTGATCTTTAAGCGCGGCGATGATCTCGCGATCGTGTGCTTCTCGCGAACGACCGTCGCGCTCAATA
>JBGQJH010000333.1:0-3769 GCA_041498935.1 Pyrinomonadaceae bacterium
TCATTACCGAGCGTCCGCTCCACCTCAGTGAGATGCCTGTGCCGAGTCCTGCTGAAGACGAACTGTTGTTGCGCGTCCATGCCTGTGGCATCTGCCGCACGGACTTGCATGTTGTCGAAGGCGAGTTGCCTATTCGGCGCTCGCCTTTGGTCCCCGGTCATCAAATCGTCGGGCGGGTCGCCGCTCTCGGATCGCTGGTGGCGGATTTTGCGATTGGAGATCGAGTAGGCGTGGCCTGGCTCAATCGCACCTGTGGAGTGTGTGAGTTCTGCCTTGCCGGCCGGGAGAACCTTTGCGAGCAGGCGATGTTCACCGGTTGGACTGTAGACGGCGGCTATGCAGAATACGTAGTTGCGCCTGCCGCTTTCGCCTACCGCCTACCTGACAACTTTGATGACACTCAGGCAGCGCCACTTCTCTGCGCCGGCATCATCGGTTATCGCTGCCTGCGTCTAACCGGACTCAGTGAGAATGAATGGAAGGGTGCGCGGCTGGGTCTGTACGGCTTCGGCGCCGCGGGGCACGTGTGTCTTCAACTGGCGCGCGCGCGTGGCGCGGAAGTTTACGTCTGCACTCGCGATCGTGAACGACATCAAGCGCTGGCTCGCGAACTCGGGGCAACGTGGGTTGGCGCTGCCCAGGACGAACCGCCTGTCAAACTTCACGCTTCGATTATTTTTGCGCCGGCGGGTGAACTTGTTCCGGTTGCGCTTAAAGCTATTTGCAAGGGAGGCACTGTGGTCCTGGGCGGCATTCACATGAGTCCGATCCCATCCTTTGACTATTCGCTTATCTACGGTGAGCGAGTGGTCCGCAGCACCGCTAACAACACGCGCGATGATGGCCGCGAATTTCTCCTTGAAGCGGCCCGCATTCCCGTACGCACACATACGCAAACCTTTCCGTTCCATCAGGCCAACGATGCGCTCATTGCTCTGAAGAACGACTCGATTCGTGGGGCGGGTGTGCTTCTAACAGGATAAACTTCGGTTGAAATAACATTCTATGCGTCCATTAAGTGTGGCTCGGCGACGCCTCCACTAAGGCATTAACTACCGTCTCCGAACGTTTGCCGGCGGCCGCCTGTCGTCCTACTGTCGACCAACCGCGATCGTTCTGGCCCTAACGGGATCGCTGCAACGCCGGCTGGCAATGCGGCCTTTCTCCCGCCGGTTGGGAAACTTTTCGCAGCAACGGTCCTCGCCCGAGCGTTTCCGCCAAGGAAATGGAGGGCAAATATAGAGAGCTCTCTCGGCACGCGCGTTGCACATCCTCGGTGGGTTATATCGAGGGCTCGCGCCAAAAGGTGCAGACCGTTGAAAAGGAGATTATCATGAAGAGTTTTCTATTGTTCATCGCACTTCTTTGTGCCGTAACTCTGAGCAGCAGTTCGGCGCCATCTGTTACCAACGCCGCCAATGCTGCAAAGAAAGAACAGGCGGTAATGAAATTTGACCAGCCGGTCAAGCTCATGGGCGTAACGCTGAAAGGTGAGTATCTATTCGTCCATGACGACGAGGCGATGGCGCGCGGAGAAGCGTGCACGTTCGTCTATGAAGGCCTCAATGAAGTCCCCAAGAAGCTGGTTGCTTCTTTTCACTGCACGCCGGCGGCGCGCGGCAAGGTTGCTAACTTTACGGTGCGAACCTTGATGACTTCGCCGGGGCAATACGAGCTAAGAGAGTTTCAGTTTAGCGGCAGCACCGAAGCGCATTTGGTGCCGGTGACTCAACACGAGGCGCACGTGACCATCGCGCCACTCGATTAAGCCAGAGAGATACCTGGTTTTCCGATTTCATTAGCGCCTCGCTTTGGCGAGGTGGTGTGAAAGCTGTTCGACTCCATCTGGTGAGCCATCGGCTTCCTGGATCAACGGACTCGAGCGTATGTGCCGATGGCTGAACGTAACCGGTAAACTGAAGCCGCGATGGCGTAGGCACGAAAGGAAACCGCAAGATGAATTCGGCGCTGCCCGCACTGGAGTCTACAGAATCAGAATCACAGACCATAGCGATTACCGGCCAACGACTACTCGACGATCCGCTACTGAATAAAAGCAGCGCCTTCCCCGAAAAAGAGCGGCGCGAGTTGGGGCTGCTGGGGCTGCTGCCCCTGCATACTTCGACCATTGAAGAACAGCTGGCGCGTGTTTACGAAAACTACCAGCGTAAAGATAGCGACATCGAACGTTACATCTTTCTCACAGCCTTGCAGGACCGGAACGAGACACTCTTCTACCGGCTGCTGCAGGAACATGTTACTGAGATGATGCCGATCATCTACACGCCGACGGTCGGCGACGGCTGTCGCCAATACAGCCATGTGTTCCGCCGGCCCCGCGGTCTATACATCTCTTATCCTTATCGCTACGAGATTCTTTCGCTGCTCAACAATGCGGCCGCGCAAGACGCGGAAGTAATTGTGGTTACCGATGGTGAACGCATCCTCGGTCTGGGCGATCTCGGCGTGGGCGGAATGAGAATCCCGGTGGGCAAACTTTCACTCTATACGGTCTGCGCAGGAATTCATCCAGCGAAAGCCTTGCCGATTCTGCTGGATGTTGGGACTGACAACCGAGAGTTGCTCAACGATCCGCTGTACCTCGGCTGGCGGCACGAACGCGTGCGGGGCAAAGATTACGATGACTTTATCGAAACCTTTGTCGGAGCGATCGAGCAGAAGTTTCCAAACGTCCTGCTGCAGTGGGAAGACTTTTCAAAACACAATGCCCCCAGGATACTCGAGCGCTATCGCGATCGCCTTTGCACTTTCAATGACGACATACAGGGAACCGGTGCGGTCACCGTCGCCGGTTTGCTGGCCGCGACAAAGCTGACGCACGCGAAACTTAGCGAGCAGCGAATAGTAATTCTCGGCGCGGGTTCGTCGGCGATCGGTATCAGTAATCAGATCGTTGCGGCGATGATGGTTGAAGGCACGACCGAGCTTGAAGCGCGCGCAAAACTCTGGCTGGTTGACAGTCAGGGTCTCGTGCATACAGGACGGACTAAGGTCGAACCATTCAAACAAAAATACGCTCAGGCGATCGAGGGAACGCGGCGCTGGAAGCTGGACAATTTTTCGCAACTTAACTTCAGCGATGTGATTAAGAATGTAAAGCCCACGATTCTGATCGGCACATCAGCACAGCCGGGAGCATTCACCGAAAAGATTGTTCGTGAGATGGCGAAACATGTGGAACGTCCGGTGGTCTTTCCGCTTTCGAATCCTACCTCGAAGAGCGAGGCGACTCCCTCAGATTTGCTCGATTGGACTGAAGGTCGAGCGTTGATTGCCACCGGCAGCCCGTTTCCGGACGTCGTTCGTGATGGCCGCGTGATTCGGATTGGGCAGTGCAACAACTCGTTTATCTTTCCCGGCGTCGGGCTGGGCGTGATCGCCTCTGGCGCGCGCCGCGTAACCGATGCCATGTTCGTCGCGGCCGCGCGCGTGTTAAGTGAATTTGCCCCGGTGTTGGACGATCCTGATGCGCCGCTTTATCCGCCGCTGGAGCAGGTGCGCGACGTCTCATTCAAAGTGGCGCTGGAAGTCGCGCGCGAAGCACAGCGCGCCGGCCTGGCTGAAGTGGACCTCGACAAGCTGGAACAAACCATCAGCGGCAAGATGTGGAAACCTCATTACGTTTCTCTAAGACACGCCGCCCCCGATCGCTACCGGACTGACTTTGACCTCGTCTTGCGATGGTAGTTCGATTACGACCTCCGTTTTGACTCCAGGATCTACGCCCACTGACAGAGTTGAATTAACA
>JBGQJH010000334.1:0-3761 GCA_041498935.1 Pyrinomonadaceae bacterium
GTAGATCCGCGGCAAATTTAGCTTGCCGCGCAGTAAACCTGCCGGCAACGTTGTGTTAGTCTGTCGTCCAACAAAGTGGTGACACAGGTCGATAAGCGGGCGAACAGAATAAGCAACCGCGCGCGCAAGATGCGGACGCGCGTGCGTGACACACGCCGGGAAATCGAACGCATTGCCAACACCCCTACCCTCGGCGGCCTCTTTCTTTCATTCCTAAAGATCGGTACGGTCGGCTTCGGCGGCGGGCTGGCCGTTATTGCGCAAATCAGAACGCTCGTGGTGCGCCAGCGGCGCTGGCTTACGGAACAGGACTTTTCGTCCGGCTTTGCTCTCGCGCAGACTTTGCCCGGCACGGCCGCCGGCAACGTTGCTGCCTATGTTGGGCTCAAATTGCGTGGCTGGCGCGGTGCCGGCGTTTCGCTCGCAGGCTTCATTCTGCCGTCGACGCTGATGATGATTGTGCTCGCAATTCTCTACCGGCACCTGCGCTACCTGCCCGATACCGACCGCCTCTTTCATGGACTAAACGCAGCCGTAGTTGCACTGATAATCGTGACGGCCTGGCGGATGGGTCGCAACACGTTGAGCAAGCCCTGGCAATGGTTCCTCGCCGTTTTCGCCTGCCTCTTCGTTGCGTTCTTCAGCGCGACGGTAATCGAGGTGGTGCTGGCCGCTGGTCTGGTCGGCATCTTTATCGACTCGTTTGCCGAGAAGCAACTACGCAAACTGGGACGACTCGAGGGCGTGGCATCGCGTCGCAAACGCATTGCCGCGCGCCTGACCTTACAGAGACGCCGGCGGCGTATGCGCGAAACTCATTTTGTCGGTGGTTATCTCACGCGCGCAATGGCGGAGGAACGAGTGCGCCGGGCGGCGGAACTGGCTGCGACCGAAACCACAGTTGCAGAGAACGCTCCGAATGACGATCCGACAAGCGATTCTGCACCGGATCAGAACCACGACGCTCCGAAGCCCGCAACGAAGAGACTCGGCTCCGCTGTGCTGTTCGGAGTTTCGATGCCCATCTTCGCCAAGGTAGCCTTGCTCCTAACGCTCTCAACCATTTTCCTGCGTATCGGATCTGCGACCTTTGGCGGTGGCTTCGTGATGATTCCGTTAATCGAAGCGGAAGTAGTGGACGCTCATCATTGGCTTACTCACCAGGAATTCGTTGATGCTACCGCCCTCGGCCAGATTACACCGGGTCCCGTGTTGATAACAGCAACCTTCATCGGCTATCGCGTAGCGGGAACGCTCGGCGCGCTCGTGGCCACCATCAGCATTTTTCTACCGTCTTTCCTGATGACGGTCGTGGCGGGCTCGTCGCTCGCCCGCTTCCATGCCAACAGGATAGTGCAATCGTTTTTGAAGGGCGTGACGCCTGCAGTTGTTGGTTTGCTGGTCGCAGCCGGCATCAGCATCGGACGTGCCGGTATTCATAGCTGGGTAGGTCTGTTGATAGCAGTCATAGCGGGCTTCGTGCTGGTACGCTTCCGCCCGAACGCTATTTGGGTGATTCTGGGCGCCGGATTGGTTCGGTTTGTTACTGGCTTTTTTCTCGCCTAGAAATTAGCCGCGGATTGGATCTGTCAGAACCGCCTGCGTCAACGGGCGGGTAGCGTTCGGCAGGACCACCCGCTAACGCCGGTGGTTCTGACCTTCTCGCGTCTGCGTTAATCCGCGGCTACTCTCGTTGCCTTACCAAACCTGGCAACGTTTATCCGGAGGACGCACCATCGCGTCGCCGAGTTTGCAGTTAAAGGCTTCGGCAAACTGCGGCATGTTCGACAGTGGGCCATTGACGCGGAAGCGACCGAGCGGGTGCGGGTCGGTAAGAATCTGCTGCCGCATCGCTTCAGGCGTTTGTTTCCTGCCCCACACCTGAGCCCAGCCCAGGAAGAAACGCTGTTCGGGCGTGAAGCCGTCGATGTCAGCCGGGCGCGGTTTGCCCTGCATTGATTTCTGGAAAGCGAGCCAGGCGATCTTCAAACCGCCGAGGTCACCGATGGATTCTCCCAGGACGAGTTTGCCCTTCTGGTTCAAGCCTACTTCTTCGACGCGGAAGCTGGAGAATTGTTGCTCGACGCAGTTGGCGCGGTCCGTGTAGTTCTTTGCATCCGCCTCCGTCCACCAGTCTGTGAGGTTGCCGTGCAGGTCAAACTTGCGTCCCTGATCGTCGAAGCCGTGCGACATCTCGTGGCCGATGACGGCGCCGATCGCGCCGTAGTTCAGCGCATCATCGCCAGTCAGATCGAAGTAGGGCGGTTGCAGAATGCCCGCCGGAAAAACGATCTCGTTCATCAGAGAACTGTTGTAGGCGTTGACGGTTGGCGGCGTCATGCCCCACTCGGTACGGTCAACCGGCTTCCCGATCTTCGAGAGGTTTCGCTGCCGCTCAAACTTGCTCGAGCGCAGCAGGTTGTCAATGAACGACGTGCGCTCGACCTTGAGCGATGAATAGTCGCGCCATTTGTCCGGATAACCAATTTTGACGCCAAAGGCGTTCAACTTGGCGATTGCCGCCTGGCGCGTTGGCTCGCTCATCCAGTCGAGAGTCGGGATGTCTTCGCGCAAGGCCACGATCAGGTTATTGACCAACTCCTTCATGCGCGCTTTGGCTTCGGGCGGGAAGGCTTTCTTCACATAGACTTCGCCGAGCGCCTCGCCAAGACGCTGATCGGTAGCAACGACACAACGACGCCAGCGCGGTTGGAGTTCTTTTGTTCCGTTCAGCGTCTTGCCGTAGAAATTGAAGTCCTCGTTGACGAAGGCCGTCGAGAGGGCGTCGGCAGCATCGTGGACGAGATGCCAGCGCAAGTAAGTCTTCCAATCCTCAATAGGGACGCTCGTGAGCATCTGGTCGACGCCCTTGAAGAAGTCAGGGTGAGCGACGTTGATTTCGGTAAACTTAGGCGCGCCGATCTTCTTGATGTAAGTCGCCCAGTCGAAGTTAGCCATCACGTTTTTCAAATCTGCCGGAGACATCTTGTGATACTGCTTCGAGGCGTCGCGGCGCGAGACCCGATCCAGCGAAACTTGTGCGAGCTTTGTCTCAATCTTCATTACCGTTTGCGCTTCGGCCGCAGCTCTGTTGCCATCGTCGCCGAGCAACTTGAACATGTTGGCAACGTGCTGAACGTAGGCGTCACGCGTGCTCTTCGATTTTGCGTCGTCGGTGAGATAGAAATCGCGGTCGGGAAGGGCGAGGCCACCTTGCCCGGTGATGGCGATGACACTGTCGCTCTTCTTTAAGTCCTGGCCGGCGCCAAAGCCGAATAGCGCGGGCACGCCGATACGGTGCAGGTGCGCGAGCGTCGCGGGCAGATCGCGCGAGCTCTTCATCTTGTTGATGGCGGCGATTTCCGGTGCGAGTGGCGCGGCGCCGGATGCTTCAATCTTCGCTTCATCCATGCAACTGGCATAGAACGAGCCGATCTTCTGTTCATTGCTACCCTTCGGAGCCGCAGTGTTCTTCGCTGCATCCTCGAGAATCTGATGAAGCGTGGCGACGTTTTTCTCACGCAAGGGGCTCGTTATGCCCCACGACGAGAAGGCCGCTGGAATTTCGTTTTTAGCGATCCAGCCGCCATTGGCGTACTGGTAGAAATCCTCGCAGGCTTTACAGGTGGTCGTACACATGTTGGCCGGATCGAAGCCGCGCGGCGCGTTCTGTTGTCCGAAAGCGGCAAAACCGAAGGCCACCGCAGCCACGATCGCAACCACAGGGCGCAGATTGAGATAACGCATAGAGATGCTCCTTA
>JBGQJH010000335.1:0-3758 GCA_041498935.1 Pyrinomonadaceae bacterium
CCGCCGGCTTTCTGCGCTTCCGCCACGATGTGAAGAGCCAGAGTGGTCTTGCCGGAACTCTCAGGACCGTATATCTCAATGATCCGGCCTCGCGGCACGCCGCCAATTCCCACCGCCGCGTCGAGGCTTAAGGACGTGGTCGAAATCGCCGGAATATCCGAGACCTCGCGCTCTCCCAGGCGCATAATTGATCCCTTGCCAAACCTCTTTTCAATACCTGATAGAGCCGCCTCAATCGCCTTGCCGCGGTCTACTGTGAATCGGTCTTCAGCCATGACATACATCGCTTTCTTCTGCTCCTTTTCTCAAGAGTCCGCGGCTAGCGCACTTCCCTTTGCCACCGGATTGCGCGGAGCATAGCACACTCAGCGCGAGAATGGAACAGTGTTTCATGCTTGCAACAGCAAATTATTTCCAGAGGGTTGGGGGTCTTTCGTTTCCGGTCTGGAGCGCAACGGCAGCCCTCTCTGCGCCGATACTCAGGTCAGGTTGCGGCTTCATCAGAACCGGGAGCAGACCGGGGTCTCCAGTCGGGCAGCCCGGCTGGGGCGGTAACAGCGACCGGGTGCGTCTCCTACTTACGAGAGCGGTGGGTATACCCCCCACCCGGTCTGATTTTGTGTTTCACCCTCAGCCTAAGTTGTTCGCAACAACTCTTCTAGTTTGTGGCCCGTGCGTCGCTCAACCTGTTCGCAAAGCGAAGGAACGCCGCCGGCAGCTTCATCCTTAGCAATACGCTCAATGCGCCACATGGGAAAAAACAGATCGCCAAAACCAACGAACGGCTCTTCGTGTACTACCGCGCTCAGCCAATCATCAAATGCATTCAGGTCAAGGCCGCGCAAGAATACTCCAGCCTGACTGATCTGGTCGAGCAGGCCCCAACATTTTTCGCGGGGACTGTGGAGAACAACTACAACGGCTGAACCTCTGCCGATTCCCGATCCGGCATCCGGAGTTTCCTTCATTCTGTTTCCACTCCCGCAGGGATCAAACTACGCACAAACTTCCCTATTTCCTGTACGAGATTCGGTTCTGTCGAGAGCTTCTCAATTTGCGCGACGATCGCTGAGCCCACAACCGCGGCATCAGCGTAGACAAGAGTTTCTTCTACCTGCTCAGCGCTGGAGATACCAAAGCCAACTGCGACAGGCAAACTTGAGAACCTGCGCACGCGCGTAACGAGTAATTCTGCCTCGCGGCTCAAATTCTCGCGAGCCCCGGTCACACCTGCACGAGACACGGCATATACAAAACCACTTGCATGCGCGGCAATCATTTGCAGACGCGCGTCCGTAGAGGTCGGCGCAACCAGAAAGATCATATCGAGATCATTCAACTTCAGCGTCGCGGCAAACTGTTCGGATTCCTCGGGTGTCAAGTCGGTTACGAGAATGCCATCGATACCCGCCCGCCTCACATCGCGCGCGAGGTTATCAATTCCGTATTGCAGTAGCGGATTGAAGTAGCTGAAAAGGACCAGTGGAGTGTCGATTTTAGCGCGCGCTTTGGCGGTGGTTGCGAAGATTTCCTGCAACCCGAAGCCGTGCTTAAGCGCGCGTTCGGAAGCGCGTTGAATCACCGGGCCGTCCGCCATCGGGTCGCTAAACGGCACGCCGAGTTCGATGAGGGTCGCACCAGAGTTCGCCAGTTCGACCAGCAACTCGGCGGTCGTATCGAGATCCGGATCGCCGGCGGTAATAAAAGGAATGAAGCCCTTCTTCCCTTCCCGTTCCAGCTGCTTAAACGCATCTTCGATTCGACCCAAGATTCAAAGACTCCAGACTCTAAACTTTAGACTTCAGGCTTCAGGCTTTCCTGAACCGTATTCACATCTTTATCCCCGCGTCCGGAAAGATTCACAATCACTGTTTTGTCGCCCTTCATTCCCGCCGCGACTTTGATGGCGTGTGCTACAGCGTGGGCCGACTCAAGCGCCGGAATGATGCCCTCGAGCTGCGACAAGGTTTGAAAAGCCTCGAGTGCTTCCGAATCGGAGACGGAAGTGTATTCAACGCGACCCGAGTCGTGGAGGGATGCGTGCTCGGGACCAATCGAGGGGTAGTCCAGTCCTGCTGAAATTGAATGGGTGGCTGCGATCTGCCCGTGCTCGTCTTGCAGCACGTAGCTCATCGTGCCTTGCAAAACGCCGGGACGGCCGCCACCATTCTGATTGAAGCGCGCGGCGTGTTGACCCAGTTCGGTGCTTCGGCCACCGGCTTCAACACCCACCATGCGCACTGATTCGTCACCCAGAAACGGGTGGAACAGGCCAATGGAATTCGAGCCGCCACCGACGCAGGCGACCAGGACATCCGGTAAACGTTTCTGTTTTTCAAGAATCTGTTCACGCGCCTCGCGGCCGATGACGGTTTGGAAATCGCGCACCATTAGTGGATAAGGATGCGGTCCCAGCGCGCTTCCCAGGAGGTAGTAAGTATCGTCAACGTTGGTCACCCAGTCGCGCAATGCTTCGTTGATCGCATCCTTGAGTGTGCGCGAGCCGGCATTTACCTCACGCACCTCAGCGCCGAGCAGTTCCATACGAAAAACATTCAACGCTTGCCGCCGCATGTCTTCCGCGCCCATGTAAACGACGCAATCCAGTCCAAACAGCGCGCAAACTGTTGCCGTCGCCACGCCATGCTGCCCGGCGCCGGTTTCTGCTATCACGCGACGTTTGCCCATGCGACGGGCCAGCAACACCTGGCCCAGCGTATTGTTAATCTTGTGCGCGCCGGTGTGCAGCAGGTCTTCACGCTTGAGATAAATCTTTGCTCCGCCCGCGTGTTCCGTTAAGCGTGCGGCGAAGAACAGAGGTGTCGGTCTGCCGGCGTAATCTTTCAACAGCGTCGCCAACTCAGCCGCAAACGCGGGATCCTCGCGGGCGCTGAAGTAGGCAGCAGTCAACTCTTCCAGTGGCGCCATCAGAGTTTCCGGAACATAGCGACCGCCATAGGTTCCCCAATGGCCTCGTTCATCAGGTTGTGTTTCAACTTCTGCCATACCACTCTTTCGCTTTGGCTTTCGACGCGTAGCGTTGGCATGAATTTAGCCCGGCCTTTCAAGGCCGGGAAAGCTCAACGAGGTGTTCGCGTCGCGTAGCGACGCCTGAAACCGGGGCCAGGTTCAATCGTCGCTACGCGACGAAGACACTGGTTCACAGCTTCCTTGAGTTTGTCGGACGCGTTTGTCAGACAGTTGCCTCACGAACAGCCGCCACGAAGGCGCGCATTCGCGCGTGGTCCTTCCGACCAGGCACGCGCTCCAGCATGCTGCAAGCATCAACGGCGTATGGACTCACCTGCTCGATTGCATCCCCGATGTTCTCCGCGGACAAGCCGCCGGCGAGAAACAATCTCGGAACAAGCTCTCTCGTCTCCCGCGCGATTGACCAATTGCTGCGTTTGCCGGTGCCGCCAAACGTCTCTTTATCAAAGGCATCAAGCATGATCGCCTGGACATCGTACTCAAGCACCGTCTCGGGTTTGAACTCACCACTCGTCGCGAACACCTTGATTAGATAGCGACCTGCCAGCGCCTTACAGTATGCCGGCGACTCGTTCCCGTGCAACTGCAACGCTGCAGTCCCCGCCGCCGAGGCAGTCTTCTCAACCGTCTCGAGTGCTTCATTCACGAAGACCCCGACGGTCAACACTTCTGCCGGCAAACGATCGATGATGGTGCGCGCCCCTTCCGGCGTGATGTAACGCGGGCTGCGGAGATAGAAATTAAACCCCAGCGCGTCGGCGCCGGCA
>JBGQJH010000336.1:0-3745 GCA_041498935.1 Pyrinomonadaceae bacterium
ATACGGTTGATTGCCTGTAGTTTCGCGTGGGTAATTTGGGCCCACGTCACCACTTAACTGGGAAGTTTGGCCACCAGTCGCTTCCCCTCTTTGAAGGCCCACTGGATTTCCCTTATCCTGTAGTTATCTAATTATGCCAAAGTCGAATCGTGAGGTTGCTTTGTTAACCGTCGCCCATCGCGTCAGACCCTCCGGGCGTTTGTGGAACCCCGCTGCCGACGTTTACCGGAGCGCCGATGGCTGGATAGTAAAAGTGGATCTGGCGGGCATCTGCTCGGACGATCTTGAAATCGAACTCGACAGCGCGAGCTTGAGGATTAGCGGTTGTCGGCGCGACACTTTTTTCAAAGAGGGATTCAGCTATCAACAAATGGAGATAACTTACAGTCGTTTTGAGAAGACGATTCTGTTTCCCTGCTCAATCGAAGAAGCGTCACTCGCCCACGATTATCGTGATGGTTTTTTGATCGTCACACTACGTTGCAAGTAGGCGGTGGACCGCAAGAGCTGCGCCGAGGCGATCAGTGAAGTTAAGAGACTAAGGACCATGTCAGAGACACCAGAACAAGCGGATTCCGCAGCGGAGGTTCAGAGTCCCGCGCCAGCGCCCGCGAGTGAGGGCCAGACGGTCGCGGCTCAGCAGCCGGGCCAGCCATTCGAGATTCCGGTGCTGGCTTTGCAAAACACGACGCTTTTTCCCGAGACGGTGGTTCCGCTTGCGGTAGGCAGGCCGCGTTCGGTTGCGGCTGTTGAAGCGGCCCTGGCGACGGAAGAAAAGTTGCTCGCGTGTATCACCGTTCGCGCCGACGTTACAAACACGACCCAAGATGCCGGGACCGCGGATCTTTATCAGGTTGGCACGCTTACGATGATCAAGCGCATGGAGCGCATCGGGGACACGATGCACATCATCGCGCAGGGCACGGATCGCGTTAAGGTCATTGAATGGAAGCAGGCGGATCCTTATTTACGCGCGGTCGTCCAGATTCTTCCCGAAGTTCAGGTAAAGGATCCGGAAGAAGTCGAAGCAACGAAACGGAACGTTCAGGCAATGGTCCAGGAGGCGCTGGCGCTCTTGCCGGGTGTGCCGCCTGAAGTTCGGGTGGCAATGCACGGGTCTGTTGAGCCGATTCGCCTGGCGTATTTTCTGGGTTCGATCCTGAATCTCGGTGTCGAGCAGGAGCAGAAGATGCTCGAAGCCGATACGGCTGACGAGTTGCTGCGGCTGGCCCACACCTATCTCGCCCGCGAGCTTGAGATTATTCAACTGCGCTCGAAGATTGCCACGGAAGCGCAATCGGAGATGGATAAGTCTCAGCGCGATTACATTCTGCGCCAGCAGATGAAGGCCATTCAAAAGGAGCTCGGCGAAGATGAAAGCGGCGAGCGTGCCGAGGCTGAGATGCTGCGCGAGCGCCTCGCCAAAGCCGACTTGCCCGATGAAGTGAGGACTGAAGCGGAGCGCGAGTTGAAGCGTTTGGAAAAGCTTCCGGCCGCCGCGCCTGATTATCACGTCATCCGCACCTATCTAGAATATGTGCTCGAGTTGCCCTGGCTAAAGTCGTCGGAAGATAAACTTGATCTCAACGAGGCGCGCCGGATTCTTGATGAAGACCACTATGGACTAGAGGACGTTAAGGAACGGATCCTCGAGTTTCTCGCGGTGATCAAGCTGCGGCCCGATGCCAAGAGTCCCATTCTCTGTTTTGTTGGTCCGCCGGGGGTCGGTAAGACTTCGCTGGGACGCTCAATTGCGCGCGCGCTGGGCCGCCAATTCGAGCGCATGTCGCTTGGGGGCATGCGCGATGAAGCCGAGTTGCGCGGCCATCGACGCACGTATATCGGATCCATGCCGGGACGAGTGATTCAATCAATTCGCCGGGCCGGAGTTAACAATCCCGTAATGATGCTTGATGAGATTGATAAGCTGGGCAACGACTATCGCGGCGATCCGTCTTCGGCGCTGCTGGAGATCCTCGATCCGCAACAGAACAATTCTTTCCGCGACCATTACCTCGATCTGCCGTTTGATCTCTCGCGTGTTTTCTTTATTGCCACTGCCAATCAGATGGGACCGATTCCGCCGCCGCTGCGCGACCGCATGGAAGTTATAAACCTTGCCGGCTACAGCGACATGGAGAAGCTGCAAATTGCCAGGCGTTATCTTATCCCGCGTCAAATTGAAGAGAATGGACTCAAGCCGGGGCAGCTCACCATCAGCGACGCGGCGGTGGAGTTGATTTCGACGCGCTACACGCGCGAGGCAGGCGTACGCCAGTTGGAACGAACCATCGGCAGCATTGCGCGTAAGGTTGCCTTGAAGATTGCACAGGCCGAGGCGGAAACGGTCAGCGTTGATGCAAGTGACATGCACGATTACCTTGGCGCCCCGAGGTTCTATCCGGAGCAGGCTCGTAAAGAGTTGCCTGCGGGCGTAGCCACGGGGATGGCCTGGACGGAGATGGGCGGCGAAGTGCTCTTCATCGAGGCGACGCTGCTTCCCGGCGGACGAGGTCTAACGATCACCGGGCAGCTGGGCGAAGTGATGCAGGAATCAGCGCGAGCCGCGCAGTCGTATCTGTGGTCGCACGCGAACGAGTTTGGAATCGGTGCGGAAATGTTCAAGGACTACGGCGTTCACCTGCACGTACCCGCCGGGGCGATCCCTAAAGACGGCCCGAGCGCCGGTGTGACAATCACCGCGGCGCTGGCTTCGCTTTATACCGGACGCCGCGTGCGCCCCGATACAGCGATGACTGGCGAAATTACGCTTTCTGGTTTGGTGTTTCCCGTCGGGGGATTAAAGGAGAAGATCCTGGCGGCTCACCGCGCGGGCATTCGCCGCATTCTGCTTCCCTCTCGCAACGAAGCAGATATCGAAGACTTACCGGAAGACGTTCGCAAGGAATTGCAGATCGTATTTGTCTCGCGGATTAGTGAAGTGATCGACGCGGCCCTCGAGGTGTTGGTGGCAAACCCGCCACCGCCGCCGATCGTGACGACCAGTAGTCACCCGGACGCAGTGGCTCGCCAGCCCGATCAAGCGCCGACGCCGCTGGCGTTGCGCCAAAGCTAATGTAGGACAGGCATTCCTGCCTGTCATCAATTGCTCAACTACCGATAAAACAAAGGCGGGGAATCAATCCCCGCCTTTGTTATCTGGTCAGAACCGGGAGCGGTAGCGACCGGATGTTATCGAACTTGTTGAGACCCGGTCGCTATCGCTCCCGGTTCTGATAAGTAGGTCATTGGCCAAATCGCTGCCGATACTCTCCTGATTTCAACGAGCAAATCCTAACTCGTAAAACGGGCAGCGAAGTTCAAAGCCCATTTCACCAGACTTCGTTGATTGAGATGATCGATAAGGCAGGCTTGCCGTTCCTGACGGCGTCACGCGTTGGTGGTGGGTTAGTCCGCTCAATGGTGAGATGGCCTGAACAAAAAGGAGCAACGAGCGAATTTCCTCAGTTCGGACTGGCCGCGGCCAGGCAGAAACTGCACTGCCGCAGTCTTACTAACTGCGGCAGTTTCGAAACAGGGGGACTTAGGCGCAGAATCCACCGCTGCACAGTCCACTGCAACATTGGGCACTGGTGCCGCATGGCTGACCGGGCGGGAGACAAGTTGCAGCTTGAACAGGCGTGGGCGCGACTATGGAGGTTACCAGCGGCACGGCTACAATTGCGGCCAATCCAAGCGTCCGCACCATCTGTCGTCTATTCATGCCGGCAATGATAAAAGCTGG
>JBGQJH010000337.1:0-3742 GCA_041498935.1 Pyrinomonadaceae bacterium
CTTTCAACAAGCTGCTGCGAGATCGAGGCATTCAAAACGTCATCCCGCGCGCGGGCCAGTAGCCCGGCTGTCAGGGAGGCGTTCTTGTCAGAACCACCTGCGTTAGCGGGTGGTGCAACCAAAGATACTCCTCGCCCCAGGGCGAGTCTAATGAATGGATCTGTCCCGGAGTTCAAACGATGAGTTATAAACTCTCCTGGGTAACTTTGATTTTGATCGTCATCGTCATCGCCACCGGCGCCTCCGCTCAGCGCCGGCCCGGGCCCTCGCCACCCGCGGCGAAACCATTGGCAGCGCGCTTGCTGGTCCAGGGCACTTACGAAGAGACCTACCAGGGCACAACCAGCGACGGCAACGCGGCAGGCAAACTCCTGATCAAATTTGAAGCCGCGCGTTGGTTGCGGATGAGCACGAACGAAGTGGGCAACGCGGAGTTTTCAGATTTGGAAAACGCGCCCGTCCCATACGTCAGCGGCTCGGTTTCCTACAGCGGGCAAGTTAAAGGCTCAGGCAGCGGCGGCGAAAGTTATGAGGCCACCAGCAACTTCGCCGGCCCGCTGGTCGGCGAGCACGTCGTTCTTAGTGTCCCCGAATACACCGACACCGGCAACGGCTTTAAGATCAGGGTGTTCATCAATCCGAAGATCAAGGGCAAGTGTTCCCTCGTCGCTGTGCGCAATGGCGAGACCGCACCTGCGAGCGGCTGTGAGAATGGAACATACTTCTTCACCGCTTCCTCACCACTGAATATTGAAGACAACGACGACCCTGCCAGGACAGAGGACACTGCCAGCATTGCCAACTTCGGAATAGAGCTGGATGTCGAACCAGGGCTGGGGGCGGCGGGCGATTCGGGACAATCAGCAGCGGGCGATGCCGGCGTCTACGCCTGGCGCGGCGCCATCACCAACGGTTCGAAAGAGGCCGGCTTCAAGATCCTGCTGACGAAAACAAAAGACCTGCCCAGCGACGACAAGCGCGGCCACTCCATACGCAAACTCACCTTCACCGCTACTATCGTCCCCGGTGCGCCGGGGGCAAGTAAGCAGTAGGTAGCTGTTAGGCGACGCGGGCGAGGGGAGGACTGTAAGTTTCAGAAATCATTTTCTCCGCGGCAGCGATGTCCATAGGTTTGGAAAAGAAATAACCCTGAGCGCTTTGACAAGAAAGGTTTCTTAGCAATGCCATTTGCTCTTGTGTCTCAACCCCTTCTGCCACGACATCCATACCAAGGTTTTCAGCCAGGCTTAGTATGGTGCGAACGATCTCGACATTGTCCTTATCCAACACATCAACAAACGAGCGATCTATCTTTAAGGTATCGATGGGAAAGCGATGCAGGTAAGTCAGGGACGAGTAACCGGTTCCAAAATCATCGATGCTCAGTCTGACTCCCAAAGCCCGCAGTTGGAAAAGCATCGCGGCAGCAGAGTCGAAGTCATCCATCAGCACGCTTTCGGTGATCTCAAGTTTAAGGCAGTTTGGATCCACTCCCGTCTCCACTAAGATCCGGCTGACCTGATCAATCAGGTCTGGTTGCCCAAATTGTTTCGCCGAAAGATTAACAGTCATGTAGAGAGATTCATCCATGGGAAACTTCTCTTGCCAACGCTTGAGCTGAAAGCAAGCCTCCCTCAGCACCCACTGACCTATCTGCAGGATTTGACCGCCTTCCTCAGCGATGGGAATGAAATCCAGCGGCGAGATTAGTCCTCGCTGCGGATGCTGCCAGCGCACTAATGCCTCAAAGCCGGATAGCCGAAAATCGTTGAGCGCTACGATCGGCTGGTAATCGATGTAGAGCTCGTTGCGTTCCTGCACCAGACGCAGATCCGTTTCCATCTGGAGCAGGTTTACGGAGTGGGCCTGCATTTCCTCGTCAAATGTTTCGTGGCGCGCCTTACCCATTGATTTGGAGCGATACATTGCCGTGTCAGCGTCGCGCAGGATTTGCTCCGGGTGGTCGTAGGCGATAGAACCCGGGGCAATGCCAATGCTTACAGTTGTGAAGACGTCACGACCGCCCAGTTTGAAGGGCAGCTTCAGTTCCTGATGGATCCGCTCCGCGACCTTTGTTGCTACCTGTTCGTCGCCGAGATCCTCCAGCAGGATCGTGAACTCGTCGCCACCGACGCGCGCTATCGTATCTCCCGGCCGCAAGCACTTCTCCAGTCTGCGAGCAATACCGACGAGCAACTGATCGCCAATCATGTGCCCGAGACTGTCATTAACCAGCTTGAAGCGATCCACATCAAGGAAGAGGACTGCGAACCGGAGGTCGCGCCTACGCTTGGACCGTGCGATGGTCAACTTGAGGCGGTCTGCCATCAGCGCGCGATTGGGCAGGCCGGTTAGCGTGTCATGAAAGGCATCGTGTAGCAGTCTCTGCTCGGCTTCCTTGCGATTCGTAATGTTTTGAATTTGGAAAATTAGATGTGCGGAGTCCGTGTTCTCCACCAGCGCCTGAGAAACGATCCACAGCACCCAGACTGTATGCCCAAGTTTGTGGATACACCTCGTTTCAGTTTGACATGTCGCAACCTTGCTCTTGAGCAACTGATCCAACTTTGTCATGGTTGCAAAGCGATCATCGGGATGGATCAAGTCCTTGAAATCCCTGGCAAGCAATTCGCGCTCTGAGTAACCGAGAATTTCGCAAAGTGATCGGTTTACACGATGCCAGTGACCGGTATCGAAGACTAGCGCCATGCCAATAGTGGAGTAATCAAATGCCACGCTAAACATCTCCGTACTGTCCCGCAGAGTTCTGACGGATTGTTCAGCCTCTCTTGCCTGCGCGGGCAAATGGTAGGTGAAATAGAGTACCGGTAGAATGCCGGCGATGCCGACGATGACATTAAGCCAGGCAGGCCAGGAAGAGATTCCGGCAGCAGCAATCAAAACGGCGCTGAAGAAGCTGGCGAAAAGCAACCATGCCGCCGAATGTATCGGCAGTGCGGCAACGACTGAGCGCAGGTGTAACCCAAGCCGTTTGTTCTCTATTTTTTGATCCGCACTTAACATACTGTCTTAGTAAAACTTTCTGGGGCCGTCAGGAAGGTTTCAACGAGGCTACGAACGGAGGCCCCCGAGGAAGCACGCCACCTGCAACTGCACACTCCGTGCCGCAGCGACAGCGAGGCTGGTGGCGTCGAGCAAATGCCGCTAACTAAAACGTTAATGTGAAGACTTCAGCGACGTGAGGATAAAGATCCTGTCAAAACGATATGAGTGAGCGGGCCAATAGACTGAACTCCGGTCATCTTGAAAGGCCGAAAGAGAGCAGTAAGCAGTGAGCAGTAAGCAGTGAGCAGTAAGCAGTGAGCAGTGGGCGGTGAGCATGAACAGTGAGCAGTGAACAGTGAGGACGTCACGCTGAAGGCGTGGCATTACTACGACAAACTGGCGGTCACGCTCGACCCATCCCCACATCGCAAATGGCTACGAAACCGGCGAACATAATGCCCTGAATGGGTACGTCCTAACCGCCAATAGCGCGCATGTTTCTCTTCGCTCGCGATTCCTTCTTAGCAATTTCCTTGCAAGAGTGTGCCTGAATCATGGCGGCCTGCCATCTCTGCCAGCATTGATCTACATATCGCGTTCTCATCCAGTCTCTCGCTGGAATCTCTTGCATTCGCCCTCCCGCGGGTATGGTTCTTGCCACAACATCCCTTGAAAACACAGTTCTAAGTACTGAAAAGCCAATTCTGAGTCCTAAGTGTGCGTACGAGTAAGGGAC
>JBGQJH010000338.1:0-3734 GCA_041498935.1 Pyrinomonadaceae bacterium
ACAGAGCATCAAGAAGGAGATCATCTGAGGTTCGACTTGTCACTTGTCACTTGTCACTGTTTACGGAGGTCTTATGGCTAAATACGTTGGACAGCGAATAAAGCGAACTGAAGACCCGCGGCTGATCAAGGGCCTGGCACACTACGTCGATGACATTCGACTTCCTGACACGCTCCACGTTGCGTTTGTCCGCTCTGTTTACGCGCACGCGCGAATCAGCAACATAGATGGTAGTGAGGCGCTGAAGGCCCCGGGCGTAGTTGCCGTGTATACCGGCAAGGATATCGCCGGCAAGATCGGGCCGGTGCCTTGTGCGAGCGCGCTGCCGGGCTTGAAGGTGCCGGACTATCGCGTGTTGGCGCAGGACAAAGTTTATTTTGTCGGCCAACCGATCGCGGCCGTCGTGGCGCGTGATGCTTACGCTGCTCGCGACGCGCTCGATCTTGTCATGGTCGACTACGAAGACCTGCCCGCGGTAGTTAATGTTGAAGAAGCTGCAAAGGGCGGCACCGTCATTCATGAGAGCTTTGGCGACAACATCGCTTACAAGTTGACTGCGGGTGAGGGCGACATCGATGCGGCCCTTGCTGCCTCCGACCACGTGCTGAAACAACGCATCGTCCATCAGCGGCTCGCGCCGATTGCCATGGAAGGCCGGGGAGTGTTGGCGCGCTATTTTCCCGGTGAAGAAGAGTTGACCGTCTGGTCGTCTACGCAGATTCCGCACCTGCTTCGCACGCAGCTCGCCATCATGATCGGCATTCCGGAGAACAAGCTGCGCGTGATCACACCGGAAGTCGGCGGTGGCTTCGGATCGAAGTTGAATGTATACGCTGAAGAAGCTTTGCTTGGTTGGATCTCTATCCAGTTGGGGAAACCGGTGAAGTGGATCGAAGGGCGTCGCGAAAATATTCAAGCAACGATCCACGGCCGTGGCCAGGTTGGATACGTCGAAATTGGCTGCAGGACGGATGGAACGATCACCGGGCTTCGGTACAATGTGTTCGCGGATCTCGGCGCTTACCTTCAATTACTTACGCCCGCCATGCCGACTTTGACCGGCTTGATGCTTTCCGGCGCTTACAGGATTCCAGCCATTCAAATCAACATCACCGCTTGCTTCACAAACAAGATGGCCACCGATGCTTATCGCGGCGCCGGTCGGCCAGAAGCAACCTACGTTGTCGAGCGCGCAATGGATCTCGTTGCGGCTAAGTTGGGAATTGACGCGGCTGAAGTTCGACGTAAGAACTTCCCTGCCGCCAGCGAGTTTCCCTTTCACACCGCCACCGGTCTCGACTATGACAGCGGCAACTACGAAGCGGCGTTGGATAAAGCTCAGGGAATTATCGACTACGCAGGCTTACGCGCGGAGCAGAAAAAAGCGCGCCAGGAGGGACGACTTCTGGGCATCGGCATTTCGACTTACGTGGAAATCTGTGCGCTTGGCCCCTCGCAGGCGATGCCCGCCGGCGGTTGGGAAAGTGCGACGGTGCGAATTGAACCGACCGGCAAAGTCACGGTGCTGACAGGCGCGTCGCCGCACGGTCAGGGACAGGAAACTTCGTTTGCGCAGATCGCCGCCGACGAACTCGGCGTCGATCTTAATGACGTGACCGTTATTCATGGCGACACCGGAGTCGTTCAGTATGGCATCGGCACGTTTGGCAGCCGGGCGACCGCAGTTGGCGGCACCGCGGTGCTTGTTGCTATTCAGAAACTGAAAGAGAAGGCCAACAAGATTGCGGCCCATATTCTCAAGGCTGACGCTGCGAGCGTTACCTTTGCGGGCGGGTGTTATTCGTGCGCGCCGGCTGCGGCAACAACCGAAGCATCCGAGCCCGTCGTACCAGTAGGCGAAGCGCCAGCCGGAGCCCTTCCTGAACCTGACACCACGGGCAAGTCGAGCTTAACCATTCAGGAGGTCGCGCTCGCGGCGCATATTGCCAAGGATCTTCCGCCGGATACTGAACCCGGACTTTCCGCGACATACTTTTTCGAGCCGAAGAATTTCACTTTTCCCTTTGGCACTCACATTGTCGTCGTTGAAATTGATCGCGAGACGGGCGACATAAAGTTTCTGCGCTATGTGGCCGTCGATGATTGCGGAAAGGTAATTAACCCAATGCTCGTTGATGGTCAGCTGCAGGGCGGAATCGTGCAGTCGATTGGCCAGGCGCTGTATGAAGAAATTGTTTACGACGAACAGGGCCAGTTAGTCACTGGAAGTTTGATGGACTACGCGCTTCCGAGAGCGACGCACATCCCCTGGCTGGAGTTAGACCGCACCGAGACGCCCTCTCCCGTTAATCCTTTGGGAGTCAAAGGCGTCGGTGAAGCAGGCACGATTGGCGCAACGCCGGCGATTGTTGGCGCCATCGTTGATGCGCTCTCGCCTTTCGGTGTGAAGCATCTCGATATGCCAGTCAAGCCGGAAGCGATTTGGAGAATTTGCGCTGGGAGTTAGGGATTGGGGGTTGGGAGATGGTAAATAGTTTTCGAGATCTTCGAGTGTGGCAAGCCGGAATGGAGTTGGTAGAGTCTGTCTATCAATTTACGCGAAACTTCCCGCCTCACGAAATCTATGGCCTCACAAGCCAACTCCGCCGCGCTGCCGTTTCTATCCCATCTAACATTGCTGAAGGACACACCAGAGAGTCAACGAAAGAATATCTTCACCACCTTTCGATGGCGCAAGCATCTCTAGCGGAGGTCCAAACCCAGATCGAGATTGCGGGACGTTTGCAATACCTAACTCCAGAGGTTGTGAATCAATTGCTGCAGCGTTGTGTCTCGCTCACTAAACAGCTCTTTGCATTACGAAACGCACTACTGAGAGCGAAAGACCACCAGCCCCCAACTCCTTCCCCCCAACCCCTTGTGAGGTCATCATGATCCCTGCACAATTTGACTACGAGGCCCCAACTACAATCGACGAAGCGCTGGCGCTGCTCGCCGCGAATCCCGACGAGGCAAAGATACTCGCCGGTGGTCATAGCCTGATACCGGCGATGAAGTTGCGTCTGGCGCAGCCGACATTGCTCATCGATATCGGTCGCATCAAAGACCTTTCGTACATTCGCGAGGATGGCAACCAGATTCTCATCGGCGCAATGACCACTCACTATCAACTCGAGTCGTCAACACTGCTCCGGAAGATTTGTCCCCTGCTGCCTGAGTGTGCTTCGCAAATCGGCGATGTGCAGGTGAGAAACAAGGGAACCATTGGCGGCAGTGTGGCACACTCGGATCCGGCGGGCGATTGGCCGGCGGCGATCATCGCGCTGGCCGCTGAGATGATCGTGGTCGGCACAAACGGCGAGCGGGCAATCAAAGCTGACGAGTTCTTTGTCGATCTCCTAACCACGGACTTAAGCGCGGGCGAGATTCTCCGCGAGATCCGTATTCCTAAACCGGCCGGGCGTTTCGGCCACGCTTACCAGAAGGTGCGACACCCGGCTTCCGGTTTTGCTGTTGTGGGCGTAGCCGTTGCCTTGCAGGTGGGCTCCGCTCGCGGCTGCGAATCCGCCGCTGTTGGCATTACTGGCGTAGCGTCGAAGGCTTATCGTGCTGGGGCGGTCGAGCAAGCGCTTCAGGGCAAACAACTGAACGACCAGGCGATCGCCGCGGCAGCCGCGCACGCAACTGACGGAGTTGACGCAAACTCTGATCTCTACGCTTCCGAGGACTATCGTCGCCACCTGGCGCAGGTTTATACGCGGCGCGCAATTCAA
>JBGQJH010000339.1:0-3701 GCA_041498935.1 Pyrinomonadaceae bacterium
GCGCGATCGATTCTGTAACCCTGAGCGTTAAACCCAGCCTCAATCCCCCACTGGCGATGACGCAAACGTTCCGGCACAGTGACGCCAATTAGGATCAGGAGCAACAAAAGAACAGCGGCTGAAGCCGCGTAGGCACGGCGCGCGTAGCGCTGTCCGCAGAAACGCGACGGCTCTGCCAGCATCGAGCGATATAGTTTTCTGCTGCCAAAAAGAACCAGCACCGTGAGCGGAATCATTACCCACTTGAGACGCCAGGCGGCCGTTTCAGCCGCGGCGACCCAGGGCCGCCAATCAAGGGGAACTATCGAAGCGAGCGCCAGGTTCGACGTAGCGCTGCGGGCTGAGCGCTGGAACAGGGCAATGATTGTTTGAGTTAGGAAAATAAGAACCATCAACGTTCCCGTGACCGTAAGCACCAGCGAGCGCGCGTAGGACGGGAGTTCGTGTTCGGGTCGTGGCAGGGGTTCGCCGACAGAGCGCGCGCCGCACGATGCACAGTCATTACTCAGAGCGCCGTTGGCGGAATTGGCAGACTTAAAGCCGCAACAGGGGCAAATCGTCACGTGGTTGTTAACCTCGAATACTGAAAGCAGATATCAATTGCGCGTCGTCGGGTCCGGCACTCCAATGGCGCTGTCCCGTTCGGAACCCCCGCCAGTCTAGCCGGCCTTGTGCACCAAAGGCTGCTCGGCTCGTCGTTCCGGCCCGGGGTTGGATGCAGGAAGCGTGGGTTGTGCCTCTTCTTCACCGGATAGAGTCTTTGCTCTATTCAACTCATACCAAGTGTGATACATGCGCTGGGCGAAGGTCCAGTAAGAACCTACTGCAAGTACCCACAGGACTGCCGGCATTCGGTTAGCGAAGAAGTTGGTCGAACCCGGATGAGTGCTTAAGGCGCCGATAATCAAAAGAACCACGCGCTCGGGACGCCGTAGAAAGCCCACATCACACTTAGGAATAAGACTTTCGGCCCGGGCGCTCGCGTAGCTTACCATAACTGCACCCATTAGTCCTGCGCCCGCAAGAAAAACGTTAAGAGTTGAGTGAAACTCCGTTTCCCGAGCATAAAAGATCATCAAACCAACGAAAACGACCATGTCGGAAAGCCGGTCGAGGGACGAATCCAGAAACCCGCCAAAGCGCGTGACTCTTCCTGACAGCCGCGCCACTTGCCCATCCAACATGTCAAAGAGATTGGCAACGATAAGCACTATTCCCGCCCAGAAAAACTCTCCATCGCCGAAGAGCAGGCCTGAGCCGACATTTATAGCGACGCCGATCACGGTCAGGATGTTTGGATTGATGTGGCCGTGAGCGAGCCAGCGCACCATCGCGTCGATAATTCTCTGCGCCCCGCGGCCGATGCCACCCACAAACATTTCTGATCGAATTCTCCTCTACGCCATTATGCCGAAAACTTCTGTTACTTTACAGCGCTTCCGGAAAGGAAGCGGCGAATTCTGGGCAGGGGTCATAGCGCTGCCAAGGTTTAGAGTTTGAGCGAGTCTGGGACTCAAATCAACCGCAAAGAGCGCAAAGGTTTTGCAAAGGTTCGCAAAGAACTTCACTTTGCAGTTCTTTGCGGTATGACTTCGCGTCCTTTGCGGTTTACAAATCCTGACAACCCTTCAAGCCTTTCCGATCTCATCATGAATCGTAGTCAGCCGCCTGATCTCGAAGTTGCGCGCGCCGGCGGGAGTGCGCACCACTACTTCGTCGCCCTCTTCCTTGCCCATCAAGCTTTTGCCGACGGGCGAGGTCGTTGAGATTAAACCTTGCTGCGGGTCGCTCTCTTCCGGCGTGACCAAACGGTAGGTGACTTCTTCATCTTTCTCGCCGTCGAAGAGTATCAGGGTCGAACCGTAACCCGCTTTGTCGCGCGAGATTTTCGAGAGGTCGATTGAGGCAATCTCACTAATTCGTTGGCGTAACTCTACGATGCGCGCCTTCACCACATTCTGGCGATCAAGGGCCGCGCGAAATTCAGAGTTTTCGCGCAGGTCGCCAAATTCGAGCGCACGCTTAATTTCTTTGGGAAGATGAACGCGCAACTCAGATTCCAGTTCCTCCAGTTCCGACTGAAGTCTTATTTTGATAGCTGCTGACAACTAAACCTCACTTTCAACCGCTAGAGCTGGCGATGATATCTCGCTTCATCGGGCGCGCCAAAAGAAATTCCCGTATCGCGAGCGGTACGCACAAGCTGGCCATCCGCCGGCACTGTCTTAACATTGGCGATTGCTTCGCTGATGGGCACCGTGATGACGTCGCCTGCCTGAAGCGCCACCATCGTGCCGCGTTTTCCTTCCACCAGAGCTCGCACGGCGCACGACCCGTAATTCGTAGCCAGCATACGATCGAAAGCGTTGGGCCTGCCACCTCTTTGCAGGTGTCCCAGCACCACGCAGCGTGTTTCCTTGCCGGTAAGCGTTTCGAGTTCCCGCTGGCAGTAAGATCCAATTCCACCGAGGCGCGGCGCGTGTTGCCGGTCGCCCTTGTCCTGGTAAATAAGTTCGTGGCCTGTTTCAACTGCTCCTTCGGCAGCGACGACAATACTGAAATTCGATCCGGCGGCATCGCGCGCGCGGATTCTGTCGGCTACTGACTGCATGGTGAAGGGAATTTCTGGAATAAGAATCACGTCTGCGCCGCCCGCGATTCCCGAATGTAAAGCGATCCATCCGGTGTGCCGACCCATTACTTCCAGGACCATAACGCGCTCGTGTGACTCGGCGGTGGTGTGCAAACGATCAAGCGCATCGGTCGCGAAATCCATCGCTGTGATGAAGCCGAAAGTCAATTCCGTGCAAGCGAGGTCGTTGTCTATTGTCTTGGGAACACCAACGACCGGCACTCCCAGGCGGTCAAACTCCGCGGCGATTGCCAACGTACCTTCGCCGCCCAACACGATCAGCGCATCGATCCCCTTGCGGTGAAGATTCTCAACAGCCTCGTTGTAGACAGCCTGCGGCTTGGAAACAACTCCCTCTTCGTTACGTTCGACAAACTTTCCGCGATTGCGTGTCCCCAGGATTGTGCCGCCACGCGGCAGCAACCCGCGGACGTCGGCCGCAGCCAGCGGCCGGGTTTGCGTTTCGCCTAACAACCCTTCGAAGCCATCTTCAATTCCGATAACCTTCAGCCCATATTGCCCGGTGGCGGTCGTCACCACCGCGCGAATTACGGCATTGAGACCGGGAGCGTCACCGCCACCAGTCAGTACTCCAATAGTGTTGTACATAACTTAATAGAAGTTCCGAGGTTTATGGGTATTCAACGTTAAGAGTAATGGAGCGGAGGTTAGAGTTCAACCTCTAAGCGGAAAGTTTTCCATTTCAGAATTGCCGGCGCGACTGAAAATGGCAAAATGAGAAATGCCAAATGAAACATGGAAAATCTATGCTTTCTACATACAGGGATGTTTGACCAGTCTTGTCCGCCCCAATCGCGACCTCGGAAAGTTGGCAGTTGACCCTCCGCCGGAGGCTCGCGTAGCATGTTAAGAGATTACAAGGGCCCGTTAGTTTTTCAAGTTTTCAGCCATTGGTTCTTCGGACCAGGGGGATTTGCAGTTTGGAAATAGACGACGACGCAAAACAGATCGTTCGCGAAATCGGCACAGCGATCAACGAGTCGGTGGAAAACTCACCCAAGGTCGCTGAGGCAATCGAACGACTGAGAGATGCAGGTTACGAGATGGA
>JBGQJH010000340.1:0-3697 GCA_041498935.1 Pyrinomonadaceae bacterium
GCGGGTTCGCATCGCGGCATTTCGTTCCTCGTCCAACAGCGAAAGCAACTCCATTGCCAAGCGCTCGCCGTTCAAGTCATCCTGCATCAGTTCAGTTGCCACGCGTTCGCCGGCAACCAGGTTCACCAGGCCGTAATGGTCAGTGGTTATCAAACGTCCCAGCGTGTGCCAGTTAATCGTCGACTCTTTGTAGACAACCACCATCGGCGTTCCGAGTAAAGCTGCTTCCAGGGTCGCAGTACCACTGGCTATCGCAGCTACATCGGAAGCTGCGAGCGCTTCGCGCGATTGGCCGGAGACGATGTGCAGGCACGACGGCAGCGGCTCGGGCGTGGCGCGTTGTGCGCGCACGATGTTTCTCACTTCTTCCGAGGTGCGGCTGGGCGCGACGACAACAATGAATTGAACTTCGGGGCGGCGGGCGGAAATAAGTGCGGCTGCTTCGAGCATCGGCGGCAGAATGCGTTCCACTTCCTGGCGGCGGCTGCCGGGCAGAAGGGAAATAATCGGCAGCGAAGGATCAAGCTTCATGCGTCGGCAAAACTCCGCCCGACCATAACGAGCGTGGACTTCGCCAGCGAGTGGATGGCCTACAAACTCGACATGATCGATCCCACGGTCGGCGTACCAATCCTTTTCGAACGGGAGAATGGAAAGCAATAGATCGACGTCGCGGCGAATATTGCGCGCGCGATACGAGCGCCAGGCCCAGAGTTGCGGACTGATGTAGTAGATCACTTTCAGGCCGCGACGGTGCAGCGCGCGGGCCAGTTTCAGATTGAAGTCGGGCCAGTCAACCAGGATTACCGCGTCAGGCTTTCGTTCAAGCGCTGCTCGTTTCAGAAGTTTGAAAGCCCGCCAAAACTTCGGCAACTGACCGCCGATTTCCGCCAAACCCAGGATGGCCAAGTCATCTGAACGCACAATTGAATCGACGCCGGCCGTGCGCAACAAGGGTCCGGTCGCGCCGAAGAAATCCAACTGAATCTGAGGCGCGGCCGCGCGCAGGGCCTGCACCAGCGCCGCGGCGTGGGCATCGCCCGAAGCCTCGCCGGCAACGATCATTAATCGATGCGTTTCCATCGGTGCGCATGATACCAGTGAGCAGTGGGCAGTGGGCAGTAGGCAGAAAGCAGGCGGCAGGAGCAGGCGGCAGGAGCAGGCGGCAGGGTGAACGATTTTCCATTTTTCATTTATCAATGGCCATTTTCCGTTGAAGAGCCCATCACCTGATTCCGCGAGCAACAAATGGCAAATGAGAATGACAAATGAGAAATGGAAAGTCTTAGCTCTTGCTGTCTGCCCACTGCTTACTGCCCACTGCTCACTATTTCGTGTTAGCATCGCTCTCGTTCTAAAAAAAACCGGCGCGCGCTTCTCCCCGACTGCACCGTGCTCGCTCGCCCGTGTCCCGGAGGTCTTCACTTTCTTTGCGCGCTGCTTTCCGCTCAGGTGGCATTTCCACGGTCGTTCGCTTCGCCGTTTTGATCCTCTTCCTGAGTGTTGCCGCACACGCCGCGGTCGCGCAACAGACAAACCCGGTCGATCGTAAGGTCACAAACCCGATGACCGACACACCCAACGTTAATCCGTTAACCCAGGACCAACCCGTCAAACAACGACCGCAACCCCGACAGGCTGAAGTTGGCGAAGCGACTGACTTGCTCAAAGTGGACGCGGGCACGCAGACCGTTTCCGGACCGAAAGAAGCGCGCGTTTTTGTTTACGAAGGAAACGTCGACGCGCGCATCGGCACTTACCGCTTGCAGGCCGACAAAGTTACTGTCTACGAAGCGACTAACAAAGTGATTGCGGAAGGCAACGTGGTCTTCGATCAGGGAGACCAGCAACGTATCACCGGCACGCGCGCCGAATGGAATTACCGAACCAAGACGGGCTTCTTCCTAAACTCCACCGGCTTCACCAACCAGACGCAGGACGGCACGAGAATTTATTTCACCGCCGACCGCGTGGACAAAGTAAGCCTCGATACGATCATCGCCACCAACGTGCAGGTGACCGCCTGCGACGAGGACGTGCCCAAGTGGAGCTTTCATGCCAAGCGCGTGAAGATAAAGACGGGTGATCGCGTGCGCCTCTATTCGCCTAATCTGCGCGTGAAAAGTGTGCCGGTTTTTTATCTTCCCTACGCATCCGTCTCCATTAAGCCGCGGGATCGCGCTTCGGGATTTCTGACGCCAACCTTCGGCGGTTCCGGCCAAAAAGGATTTCGCATAACCAGCGCCTATTACCAAACGCTGGGACGATCGGCCGACGTTACGCTGCGAAATGATATCTACACTTCGCGCGGCATCGGTTTGGGCGCCGACTTGCGCACGCGCGCCAATTCGCGTTCATTTTTCAACGCCGGGTTTTACGTCGTTAAGGATCGAGTGCTGGGACACAAGGCCGATGCGACTCATCCGGATCAGGGTGGCTCGAGTTTATACGTTGAAGGTGTCCACTATTTTCCCAACGGCTTCATCGCCGCGGCTGACGTAAACGTGACTTCCAATCTCGCCTATCGCCAGGTGTTCTCCGACAGCATCCAGCAAGCGATCTCACCGGAAGAGCGCTCCCAGGTTTTCGTCAGCAAAGATCACGACGAGTACAGTTTCAACTTTCTGGCGCGCTCGCAAGTTACCAATTTGCCGAACTCGCGAATTCGCATTCGTGAGCTTCCCAGCGTGACCATGGAAAAACGCGCGACGCCGCTTGATTTTTTGAAAAAGCTGCCCGTCTATTACTCTTTCGAAGCGTCGGCCGAGGGCGTCAGTCGCAAGGAGACGGTTGATGATCTTATTGCCTTCAGGCGTGACGTTGGCGGCGATCCGATAGTTTCGCCTTCCCTCGTGCAGCGGCTCGACTACCATCCTCGGTTTCAGGTTCCGCTTCGTTTTTTTGGCGTGTCGGTTACAGCCTCGGCGGGTGGCCGGGTGACGTTTTATTCAAACTCCATCGATCCGGTGAATCGTGCGATCCTGAGCCGTAACGTTACCAGAGCCTATGGCGAGTTTGAAGTAGATATCCGGCCGCCGGCTTTGTTCAAAGACTTCCATCGCGGCAATGGCAGCTTCTTCTTCCGCCACTTGATCGAGCCTTACATTACCTACCGCCGCATTACCGGCGTCAACAACTTCGATCGCATCATCAGATTTGATTACGTTGACGCGGTAGCTGACACTAACGAGATTGAGTTTGGCGTTTCAAACCGCTTCTTCACGCGTCGCTCGACTGAAAACGTCAGCAGTGCGGCGGCGAAGGCGGCCAGAACCGGACACAAGCCGCCCACCTCGGCCCAGCCTTACGAAGCATTGACAATTACAGTGCGCGGAAAATATTTCTTCGATCGTTTCTTCGGCGGCGCGTTGGTACCCGGCCAGCGAAACCAGTTCTATCCAATTAACACGCTCTCCGGTTTCAGCTACGGCGGTGTGCCGCGGCGCTTTTCACCGCTCAACATCGAAGCCCGCTACCGCCCGCGTGCTGATATTTTTGTCGATCTCCGCACTGACGTCGACACTCGCGGCGGCGGTATCAGGGCGCTCTCCACTACGTTTGGCATCAACCGGCCATTGATTCAGGCGTTCCAGAGTTTCTACTACACGCGCGCGGTCGAACTTGTTCCCAGCCTGGCGCAATTCGCCGACGCGCGCGGCAAGGAACCAGGCACGCTGCGCGGCTCGCAGTGGAGTCC
>JBGQJH010000341.1:0-3693 GCA_041498935.1 Pyrinomonadaceae bacterium
CAAAATCTTAATCATCGGATCGGGCCCAATTGTTATTGGCCAGGCTTGCGAATTTGACTACTCCGGGACGCAAGCGTGCAAGGCGCTGCGTCAGGAAGGTTACAAGGTCGTGCTGGTGAATTCGAATCCCGCAACGATCATGACTGATCCCGAGACCGCCGACGTTACCTACATCGAACCGCTCACCGTCGAAGCGGTCAGCGCAATCATTCGCAAGGAACGACCCTGTGCCTTGCTGCCAACCGTTGGTGGCCAGACGGCGTTGAATCTTGCGATCGCGCTCGATGATTCCGGAGTCCTCGAAGAGTGTGGCGTTGAAATGATTGGCGCCAAGCGCGAAGCGATCCGCGTTGCCGAAGACCGCATGCTTTTCAAGCAAGCGATGGACGAGGCAGGTCTGCAAATGCCGCGCGGTGGTTTTGCTAAGTCCTGGAGTCAAGCTGAAGAGATTGTCGCGCACACCGGATACCCCGCGATTATTCGACCGTCGTTCACGCTGGGAGGAACCGGTGGCGGCACCGCTTACAACCCGGAAGAGTTTGAGGAAATCGTGCGCGCCGGTCTGGCCGCGTCGCCGATGCATGAAGTGCTGGTCGAAGAATCAATTCTGGGCTGGAAAGAGTTTGAGCTCGAAGTGATGCGCGACCTCGCCGACAACGTCGTCGTCATCTGCTCGATTGAAAACTTCGATCCGATGGGCGTGCACACTGGCGACTCGATCACCGTCGCACCGGCGCAGACGCTTACCGATCGCGAGTATCAACGGATGCGCGATATGGCGATTGTCATCATTCGCAAAGTCGGCGTGGAAACGGGCGGCGCGAATATTCAATTTGCGGTGAACCCGGAAAACGGCGATATCCGCGTCATCGAAATGAATCCACGCGTGTCGCGCTCGTCTGCGTTGGCTTCCAAAGCTACCGGGTTTCCGATTGCCAAGATAGCTGCGAAGCTCGCGGTTGGTTACACGCTTGACGAGATTCCCAACGACATCACGCAGAAGACGCCGGCATCGTTTGAACCCACCATCGATTACGTTGTGGCCAAGATTCCCAAGTGGGACTTCGAAAAGTTTCGCGAAGCTGAGGACGTGCTCGGCACGCAGATGAAGTCCGTCGGCGAAGTGATGGCGATTGGTCGTACGTTTAAGGAGGCCCTTTTCAAAGGCCTGCGGTCACTGGAGGCGGTGAAGCCTCTGCGACTTGAAGACGTCTCCGACGATGAACTGCAACGCAAACTTGCCCGCCCGAATTCGCAGCGCTTTTCCTACATCACCTATGCCCTGCAGCACGGTTGGCCCATCGCGGAGATTTATCGTCTCTCGCGTGTGGATCCGTGGTTCCTCGAACAGCTTCAGGACGTAATGGAAATCCAGCAGGGGATTGAAGGGCGCAAGCTCGAGGACATTTCGCCGGAGCTCTTGCGATCTTTCAAGGAAGTTGCGCTATCGGATCGACGGCTCGCGTATCTCACCGAAAAATCGGAAGACGAAGTTCGTGAGTATCGGAAAAGCCTGGGCGTGGTTCCGGTCTACAAACGCGTTGATACCTGCGGCGCCGAGTTTGAATCGTTCACGCCTTATCTTTATTCGACTTACGAAACTGAAAACGAAGCGGCGCCCACCGATCGTCGCAAGATTATGATCCTGGGCTCCGGCCCAAATCGCATCGGCCAGGGAATCGAGTTTGACTATTGCTGTTGCCACGCCTCCTTTGCGCTGCGCGATGCCGGATTTGAAACGATCATGGTCAACTGCAATCCGGAGACAGTTTCGACGGATTACGACACTTCGGATCGTCTCTACTTCGAACCACTGACCTTTGAAGACGTGATGAACATCGTTGACGTAGAGAAGCCGGAAGGTGTCATCGTACAGTTTGGCGGACAGACGCCCTTGAACCTGGCAATGCGTCTGCACCAGGCCGGCGTGCCGATCATTGGCACAGCCGCAGACTCCATAGATCTTGCTGAAGATCGCAAACGCTTCGGTGCGCTACTGCGTGAGCTGGGCATTCCGCAACCGGAAAACGGAATGGCCGCGACCGGCGAAGAGGCGAAGCAGGTTGCCGAGCAGATAGGTTATCCGGTGCTGGTGCGGCCCAGCTACGTGTTGGGTGGCCGCGCGATGGTCATCGTTTACGACGAAGAGAGCCTCGATGAATACGTGCGCACCGCGGTCGGCTTCACGCCTGACCGGCCGGTATTGATTGATAAGTTTCTGGAGCGCGCGGCGGAGTTTGATGTGGATGCGCTGGCCGATAAAAACACGTGCGTCATCGCTGCGATTCAGGAGCACATCGAAGAGGCAGGAATACATTCGGGTGATTCATCCTGTGTTTTGCCGCCCTTCAAGATTGACCCGGAACACATCGAGACCATGCGTCATTACACGCGTCTGCTGGCGACGGCGTTGTCAGTGCGCGGTCTGATGAATATTCAGTTTGCGATTAAGGACCACCGCGTTTACGTGCTCGAGGTGAATCCGCGCGCGTCGCGAACCGTACCGTTTGTTTCCAAAGCCACCGGCGTTCCGATCGCGCGCATCGCGGCGCTGGTGATGGCCGGACAGTCGCTCGCGGATTTCGATCTGCCGGAGAATTTGACGGTCAGTCGGTTTTTCATCAAGTCGCCGGTGTTTCCGTTTGCGAAGTTTCCGGGAGTTGATCCGATACTCAGTCCGGAGATGCATTCAACCGGCGAAGTGATGGGAGTCGGTGAAACGTTTGGCGAAGCTTATGGCAAGGCGATGATGGGCGCGGGGTTGTCGCTGCCGCAAGCGGGCCGGGCATTCATTAGTGTGAACGATGCGGACAAAGGCCAGGCGGTGATCCTCGCGCGCAAGCTGGCGCGGCTCGGGTTTGAAATTGTGGCTACGCTGGGAACGGCGGAGCGTTTGCGCGAGGTTGGCTTAAAGGTTGAGAGCGTCTTTAAGGTAAACGAAGGACGTCCAAACATCGTCGATCACATCAAGCGTGGCGAAATCGCGCTGGTCATCAACACGCCGTTAGGTCGGGCTTCCCACTTCGATGAGCAGGCGATTCGGCGCGCGGCTTTGCAGTATAACGTTCCCTGCGTCACTACGATGACCGGCGCGCAGGCAATCGTCGAGGCCATCGCGGCACGCGCGGCTGGCGGCGACGTCAAGGTGCGGTCGTTGCAGGAATTGCATGCGGTGAGTGCAACAGTGCGGTAGGCGGCAAGTGGAACTGGGCTCGGTATTCCTTTAGGAGTTACTTTGGAAATCAACAGCCGAGAGACGATTAAAGAGGTATTGGAAAACTGCAAGACAATCGCCGTCGTCGGACTCTCTTCCGATCCGGAAAGACCTTCTCATGGCGTCGCTTCGTACATGAGACGGCGCGGTTACAAAGTGATCCCAGTCAATCCCAACGAAACCGAAGTGTTTGGCGACAAAGCTTACGCGTCGCTGGCGGACGTTCCCGAGAAAATAGATCTGGTTGATATTTTTCGCCGGTCGAGTGAGGCGGGAAACGCGGTCGATGAAGCGATCGCGGTCGGCGCCGGGGCGGTTTGGTTACAGGAAGGCGTAATCGACGAAGCCGCAGCCGAGCGCGCCCAACACGCGGGCCTGCTCGTTGTCATGGATCGTTGCTGGCTCAAGGAACATGCGCGGGGAAACAGTAGACAGTAGACAGTAAACAGCAAACAGTAGGCAGTTCGTCTTGCTGGGAG
>JBGQJH010000342.1:0-3689 GCA_041498935.1 Pyrinomonadaceae bacterium
GATGGAGGCGAACGATGCTTTCTCGCCAGACGACAGGTTGGTTTGCGTGGTGCCGATGTATCACCTTTACGGGTTGCACATCGTTGTCAATCTGGGCCTGGCCCAGGGAGCGACGATTGTGACCGTGCCGCGTTATGATCTTGATCAATTCCTGCAGGAGCTCGCGCAGTACAAGATTACCGTGGCGCCACTCGTGCCGCCGCTGGTTCTAACGCTCTCACGCGCGCCGCAAGTAGACGCTCACGATCTATCTGCGCTGCGGCTGATACACTGCGGCGCTGCTCCACTCTCCGACGATATCGCGCGCGCTTGTGCCGATCGTCTGGGCTGCGAGATCAGATATGGTTACGGCATGACGGAAGTAAGTCCGTTGTCACATGCCAGCTTGCCCGATCCGAAAAAGCACAGACCCGGCTCCGTTGGTTACTGTCTTCCCAATACTGAGTGCAAGATTGTTGACTACAACAACGGCGCTGCACTTGGAGTCAATCAGGAGGGTGAAATCTGGGTGCGTGGGCCACAAGTGATGCAGGGCTACCTCGGCAACGCGCGAGCTACTGCGGACATGATCGACAACGAAGGTTGGTTGCGCACGGGCGACATTGGCTACTGCGACGCAGCGGGTCGGCTGTTCGTAGTAGATCGACTGAAGGAACTGATCAAACACAACGGCAAACAAGTCGCGCCGGCTGAACTCGAAGCATTATTGCTTTCGCATCCAGCTATTGCCGATGCCGCAGTCGTAGGTAGTCCGGATGAAAAATCCGGAGAATTGCCGAAAGCCTTCGTGGTGTTGAAACGCGAAGCGAGCGCCGCGGAAATCATGGACTTCGTGGCTGCACGCGTGGCTCCATACAAGCGCGTTCGTCTGGTGGAGTTTGTGAGTGAAATTCCGAAGAGCCCGGCGGGGAAAATTCTGCACCGCGTCTTGAAGGAACGCGAACGGCGTTCGGTCGGAAGCCGGGAGTAGCAGGTAGGACAGACATTCCTGTCTGTTCTTCTTCGTTAATGCAAAATGGATTCGAGGTAAACTAAGGACAGACAGGCATGTCTGTCCTACTCAAACAGCCTGCGCCACTGCCAGCTCCGGAGCGTTTGAGTTCTTTAACAGCCCCGAAGTGAGAATGTCCTCGTGCAACTCGCCCTGCTTGTCCGTCACCATCGTCGGCTGGAAGTAACTTTCGAAGCGCGAGTCCACGCGAAACGCCGGCGTATACATGTGATCCAGCGGTTCGGTCGTGCTCACGTAGGTGCGCGGTCGTGGCCTCTTCCTGGCCCAACCAAAACTGGTGAACGACGTGGTCAGCGGTTGCGCACAAACCAACAAGCCGGCGCCAACCGCCAGCACCATCTGCGTCTTCGTTAATTTGGAGCGATAAATCCTGGCGAAGCCGGCTGCATGCTTCAACACGCGTCCGTGAAAACCTTTCATACTTTGCACGTCGTCAACAAACTTCACTACCTCGTCCATCGGGTCGACCGGCTTCTGCAAAATAGTAGTTCCGTCCATGTCGCGCAGCTTCGTTTCGGGAAGGATGGTGCGGTTCTTCAGGCACTCGTAAAAATATGGTGTGCCCAAAAGAGGAATCGAGAGGGTGACGAAAGAAGGCACGGTGATCTCCGGCGTGCCGGTAATGAAGTTTAACTCGCGCCGCAAGTCGGCAACGCTACGCGTGTTCACATCGACCATCAAGCCGTAGGAAAAAACAACCCCAGCATTCAACGACTTGGTAATCATATCCACCTGCGGCGCCTTCGTGTTTTGCAGCTTGTTGAAACTGCGTAGCCATTCGTTGTCGAAAGATTCCAAGCCACTGAAGAGAAGCTCGCAGCCGGCCTCTCGGATTAGCTTCAGATTTTCATCGCGCGCGTAAAAATCATTCGTAACCAGCGCACCCCATTCATTGAATTGCCCGGCCGCACGCATTTCGTTGATGAGATTTAGTCTCGCCTTAAAATGGTTTCGGTCGCTGCCGTAAAAATTGTTGTCGAGGAAAAACATTCTGCGGCGCTTGCCCGATGCGAGTATCTGCCGGCGAATGTAATCGATGTCGTAAGTTTGATAACCGTGGCCTTCGGCGGTTAACGAGCAAAACGAGCAGCGGAAGTTGCAATAGCGGGTCGTCTCCACGTAGCCAATTCTGCCGAGCCAGTAAGCGAGGTCATAGCGCGGTAGCATCGTGTCGGCGACGTATTCGGATCCCAGCGCGTCTTTGATCACTTCACACAATTCTTCGATATCGCCGAGACACGAGTAGTCAAATACTTTTCTCGACCGTGTGGGGAGCGAACGCACCGTCGGTCCTCCAGCCACAACAATTACCTGGCTGTTCTTCGTGCGCGCGTACGCGGTCAGATGCAGCATGCGGTCGAAGCTGTTTGTCAGGCCGGTTAACACCAGCATATCCGGCCACGACAGAAGCTTTTCATCTTCGAGCGGGCCGCTGGCTAATTCGGTGTAGCAGCGCACCTCACAGCGTTCACGCGAAAAAGCGCCGGCAAGATAAATCGGACCGACCGCCTGTGGGATTTTTGTGGTCCTGCGAATGGGCTGACGCGAATCGTCAAAATAGCAGTTTACAATCAGCACGCGCTTGCGTGGGGAACTGGCTGTGGCGGTTCTTATCGAGTGCAACTTGGGGCGCATCAGGTATCTCCTCAGCGACAACCGCTGGACGCTCTTCTTTCGAAAGTCTTCAACTAGCCGGGCTATTTCGGCCGCTAACAGCCTCTCGTGAACAAAAATAGCGAGGCGATTTGGTTGGAGACCGGAGAATCATGAAATTGCGGGTTACTCTACTATCTCAGCCGTTGTTAGGCAATGACGATCAAGGTCAATGCTGAGATCTTACACAGGTATTACGGGGTTTGGTGCTGGTTCGGCCTCAATTTCACTAGCACCTGGGCGTTGTTGCTATTCAGCTTTGCGAGATCAGGTTTTTGAGGGCATCGGAAAGTTTGACGCAGATATTAGCAGCGGCTACCGCATACTGCCGGAAGTCGAAGGTGGTTACGAGCGCCACGCCCAGGCTTGCCGAGGTGAGAAAAATTTCGTCAGCTTCGGTGAGATCGCTGAGCTCATACACACCTTCAATCACGGGAATGAATTGTTTGCTAGCCAACTCAATGACCGCGGCGCGGGTTATGCCGGCAATTGCGCCAGTGCTGAGGGCCGGCGTATGAAGGGTGCCGTCTTTAACCCAGAAAATGTTGGCCATCGTCCCTGAAACAATCTCGCCGCGCTCGTTGAGCAGCACCGCTTCGTCAAAATCTCTCGCCTGCGCCTCTTCCCACGACAGCACCTGCTCCAGGTAATTCAAACTTCTTATTCCCACCAGCGGAGAAAATGTATTGCAGCGGAAAGGTGAAACAGCCAGCGACATTCCCGCGGCCGAAACCTTCTGCGCCTCGCTCGTCATAATCAGCAGATCAGTCTTGCGAGTGCCTTCCTTTCTTGGTTTCCAGACGTCACGTCCGCTTCGCGCCAACAAGATCACGCGAGCGCGTCCGTTTCGGACCTGGTTGACTGCAACGAGTTTTCTGACTGCCTCACCAACATTACGTTCATTCGCACCGGCACAATCGATCTTCAGTCGTTCGGCATGATCCTCAAGTCGGCGCCAATGCCCCGGCCACAAGAAAGGCTTGCCGTTGTAGATTGCAACCGTCGTGAAAACTCCCCGGCCATA
>JBGQJH010000343.1:0-3681 GCA_041498935.1 Pyrinomonadaceae bacterium
GCAAACGAAGTCGCGGCGTGCTGCTGGCGGTGCTCGTTGCGGTTCAGGTTTTCGCCGGGCATCAGCAAACAGCAATCTACGCGCTTCTCGTCGTGGCGGCTTACGCCGTGGTGATGTGGCGGGCTAATTATTCGTCAAACCCGCCCCGCCCCGCCTATCTCTGGTCGCTTGGCTTCATCGCCGCCGGGTTGGCGCTGGCGGCGGTGCAAATCCTACCGACGCTGGAACTGCTGCGCAACAGCCTGCGCGCTGACGCTTCTTATGACTTCTTTACTTCTTTCAGCTTGTCTCCACGTTTTCTCTGGACATTCTTCGCGCCTTACGTCGTAGGCGGTGGCGATGGCCAACTGTTTCGCGCGCCTTACGTCGGGCCGGCGTTTTATGCGGAGTATGTCGGCTACGTCGGTCTCATAACCATCACGCTGGCGAGTCTGGCCCTGGTGCTGAAGCGCGATGCGCGAACGAAGTTCTGGGGTGTCGTAGTCCTGGCAGCCATAACACTCGCGCTTGGTCGCTACGCACCTTTCCACTTCTACAAATTGATCTACCACGTGCCGGTGCTAAACCTTTTTCGCGTGCCCGCGCGCCATCTCATGGAAGTGGAGTTTGCGCTCGCTGTTCTCGCTGGGCGTGGATTGACCGCGATCGCTGAGGCGCGCGATCGCGCAAAGACATTGAGCTGGGTGTTGCTCGCGGCTGCGGTTGTGTTTGTGCTGACGTGCCTCGCAATAACGTTGGGCCGGCCCGCGAATTTTCAACTCGGACGCACCGGGCCGGTCAGCATTTTGCGCGCGCCGGAGTTGTTTCTGCCGGTGGTGATCGCTGCGCTCAGCGCGTGGGCGCTTTGGCGATTTGCGCGCGGCCGTCGCGCGGCGCTGGTGTTGCTGCTGCTGGTTGTTGGCTTTGATCTGGCGTTGTGGGGTCAGTCGAGCGGTTGGCGCGTCGGGAGTCCGAAGCCTGATTTTGAATTGTGGGGCACGCCCGCAACGGTTGAATTTCTCCACGCGCAAGCGACAATCAGAACCGGGAGCAGCAACGACCGGGTTGACACGAGTGGTAGCGAACAGCCCTACAGAATTCTGACGCAAGACCAGCCATTCGATCCCGATAAGCCGGTGGCCGCGCCGAAGCCGGGTGGTGTTTGGATACCTTCGCTTCAGCCCGACATCTACATGATGTACGGCATCGAGAACGCCGCCGGTTACGACGGCTTCGGGTTGGCTCGTTACAGTCGACTTGCCGGTGACATGAAGGTGTGGGGTGATCTCACCGACGCAGAGCGCACGCTGCGCAGCGAGAGTCGGGAGATTGATTTGCTCAACGTTCGTTATTTGCTAACAAGATCCTCCACGCCAACGAGTGCAGACGCTTCTTCTGCCCCGTCCGCGGAGTTTCCTCCAGCAACTCAGGTCTACGGAGGCCAACACTTTGCTGAAGAGAATTTGAATGTACCGGCTATCGTTGCCGGCGAACGCCTTTCATTCAATGTTCCGCCGGTGGAGGCTGACCGCATTGCGCTGCTGACCAATCTCGCCTGGTCTGATCCGGCGCCGGACCACGCAGTCGTCGCTCATATTCGCTTGCACGACCAGGACGGGCACGCTCTCAACTTCGAACTGCGCGCCGGCGAGCACACCTCTGAGTGGGCCTACGACCGGCCCGAAATTACATTGCGCATCAAGCACCGACGTGCGCCGGTAGCGACGAGCTATGTGGTTGAGGACGCGCAAACGAAATTTGAAGCGCACACTTACGTGTCCACCTTCGCGTTGCCCCGGAAGGCCATTGTCACCGCTGGCGAGATAACTGTCGCGCCGTTGCTTGTTGCGCCGCAATTGACGCTGAGTGTGAGTCGCGTAACGCTTGCTGACGGCGAACGCGCGTTTCCGCTGCGTAGTGAGTGGGTAAAGAAGGAGGCTGCCGCTAACGCGGAACAGCCCCAGCCATCGGAGCAGCGAGACAGAGCCACAGCTCCGCGCTGGCGGCGTCTTGGCGAGCTTGGAAAAGTCGCGCTTTTCGAAAACACACGCATGCTGCCGCGCGCCTGGCTTGCTACAGGCGAACTGGTGGCGACCGAGGAACAGGAATTGGCCATCATCCGCTCGGGTAAAACGCCCGATGGCGCGAACTGGAATCCGCTCGAGCAAGCTCTCGCGGAACGCGGCACGGGCATTAATTACACCACAGGAAACGGGTCGCCTGGCCAAGCCGGCCAGAATCGTCGCGCAGAAGTAACCCGTGATGAACCAAACCAAGCAGAAGTGAAAACTGAATCTGCAGTGCCGGCGCTACTTGTGCTTAGCGCGAATCACTATCCGGGCTGGCGAGCATATGTTGACGGGCAATCGGTTGAAGTAATGCGCGTAAACTACAACCAACGCGGCGTGGCCGTCGCCGCCGGCAATCATCTTGTCACCTTCGTTTATCGACCCAAGTCGGTGTTGGCTGGTCTGGTAATTTCGTTGTTAACGCTCGCGTCGCTATTGTTGTGGACATCCGATGTCTTTGGGCGCCTGTTACCCATGGGACCTGCGAAGAAGAAAGGCTAGCGTCCTAGTTAACAAGCTCTGCAGGGAGAAAACGGAAATACAGGACACTACAGAAAGGCGCTCCGTTGACGGCTTCCTGGAGAAGTGAACATGAACGAAACAATTGATCGCAGTGCGTTACTAGCGCGGCCGCGTTTTGTTGACCGGCTGGAAGATTGTTTCTTCTATCACGCGATGGAGTTGCCGGGGTTTGGCCTGGTGCGCGCGCACTGGGATCTGCGCGGACGATTCGATGATTACGTCGGTGGCGTAGACGTGGCGGGCAAGTCGGTGTTAGACGTCGGCGCGGCCACTGGCTTTCTGAGTTTCGAAGCCGAGAAAAGGGGAGCGACGCGCGTGCTCTCGTTTGACATGAGCGACGCGAGACAGCAAACATTCCTGCCTTTCAAAGACAAACTTTATTATCGCGACCCGGAGCGGTGGGCCGAGCAGTATGGCGCGGAAATCGAGCAATGGAAAAACGCCTACTGGCTCTGTCACCGCGTGCTTAATTCAAAAGCTGAGGTCTACTACGGCGACATCTATAACTTGCCGCTCGAGCTCGGGAAGTTTGATATTGCGATTGTAGGCTCGGTGTTGGAGCACTTGAGCGATCAAATCGGGGCGTTGGCCTCGATCGCGCGGCTAACCAAAAATACGATCGTCTTAGTTTCGCCATTGCTTCAAACTGATGAACGGATCGCGCGGTTCGAGTCCCTGGCCAGCAACCCTGATGCAGATTTCACCTGGTGGACCTACTCGCGCGGCGTTTATCGCGAAGTGTTTGCCATGCTTGGGTTCAGCATCGCAAAAGTGAGTCATGCGAAGTATTACTACATGTATGGAGACAGGCTGGAGGAAAGATCGACGATCGTTGCGGTGAGAGACTAAATCCACGAAGTGGTGGTGCAAAGTCCAACGTCAAAACCCCAACGCGCCTTCTTCGACTTTGGACCTTGGACTTTGGACCAGGTCATCGGACGATCAGTTCCTGACGCAGAGTTCCCGAGCCATGATCTTCAAACCAGGTGATGTGTTCGGCGACCATATCGAATTCCACAATGTATTTGCCGGGTGTTTCCGGAGCGCTTACCTTGAATTCAATGTGCGCCGTTTCGCCCGGTTCCAGATCGCGAGGCAGACGCGCACGTCC
>JBGQJH010000344.1:0-3677 GCA_041498935.1 Pyrinomonadaceae bacterium
CGCTCAGGGTCAAGACCCAGCTTGCCCTCATCACGACTGCCGGTGAGGAAATCCCACGCATACTGGATCCCCTCGCGCTTGAAATAATCGCCGAACGAAAAATTGCCCATCATCTCGAAGAAGGTTTGATGACGCGCGGTCTTGCCGACCTCGTCGAGATCGTTGTGCTTGCCGCCCGCGCGCACGCACTTTTGCGGGGAGCAGGCGCGCACGTAGTCGCGCTTTTCCAGACCGAGAAAGACATCCTTAAACTGATTCATGCCGGCGTTGGTGAAGAGCAACGTCGGATCGTTGGCAGGCAACAAGGGCGACGAGCGGACGCGTGTATGCCCGCGCTGCTCGAAGTACTTCAGAAAAGTTTCGCGAATTTCGTTTCCAGTCATAATTCAGAGGTCAGAGGTCAGCGGTCAGAAGTCAGCCAACAACAATCAATCGTGAACTGGACAACTAACAACGGACTATTGACTAAATCGGAGTTTAGCACGCAGCGTCAGGCCGCATGAAATTAGCGCGATTCTGGACGGATGCATTTGGATCAACAGCATCTCATTAACATCGTGGCTTCAGCCCGGTAATCAGAAGGTTGCGCGCGGAAATGGAAACCGTTTAAACGGTTTCTGCTTACCCCGAGACCCTTAAACACCGGGCTGAAAGCTACGGTGTTAATGAGAAAGTGCTGAAGATTGAAAAGCGCTTCAAAGTACTGGATGCTGCGCACTACCAGATTCGTCTTATTCTGTCTCATCCAGGTCCGCCTTCGAAGCAGCACGCACCTTATCGCTGACCAGCTCAAAAGGAAAACCCTGGCGCAGCAAGTGATCGAAAAGACTCTTGGCTTCGGCGCGAGTCTTTGGCCGGCCGCGCAAGCGAACGCGTTTCTCAATCGCCCGATCGATCAACTCTGCTTCAGAAGTTTCCGCAAAGACCTGATCGAGCGCCTCATCAGCGACGGCGCGATCCACTTTCTTCATTTGCAGGCTTTGTTGCAGTCGCCGCCGGCCTATTGGTTGCTGCCGCAGCTTCGCTGACGCATACCCCAGTGCGTAGCGCTCGTCATCGAGGTAACCATACTCGCGCAGGCGAGCTATGACTGTTTCGACGACAGCTTTGCTGGAACATCGCTCCAATAGTCGTTCGCGCAGCTCAGCAACCGAGCGCGGCTTAGCAGCGAGCAGCTTCACGGCGCGTTGAAATGCGCGCGCGCGAATCTCTTCAGCTGTCAGCTGCGAGGCCGGCGACTTCTCAGCGGTAGTTCTCGGTTTTGAGCGGCGTTGACGCATTACAGGAATAAAATATTTACCACAGAGGACACGGAGAAGCACAGACAGACAAGCGTTTTGTCAGAACCACCTGCGTGAGCGGGAGGTCTCACGCTAAGCCACCCGCTCACGCAGGTGGTTCTGACCTCATGCCACAGGTGGAATCGCCAATTGGCAAGCGGCCATCTAGAATGTTGAAATGGATGGAGTTTTGAGTATCGACAAGCCTGCCGGGCTAACTTCGCACGATGTAGTAGCGCAGGTGCGGCACATTCTTCAGGAGCGACGCGTGGGCCACACGGGAACGCTGGATCCTTTTGCGACCGGCGTGTTGGTGACTCTTGTGGGACGCGCGACGCGCCTGGCGCAGTTTCTCAGTGGACTGGAAAAAGAGTATGAGGCGGTGATTCGCCTGGGCTACGCCACCGATACGGGAGACATCACGGGCAAACCTATTCACGACAGCGAGGAGGATTCAATCCCAGACGACAAACCAACCGGTGACTCAGGCCAGAGTTGGAGCAAGGAGCAAATCGAAGCCGCGCTCGAGAGCTTGCGTGGCGAGATCGATCAAGTGCCGCCGATGTACTCAGCGAAGAAGCAGGGCGGCCGCAAGCTTTATGAACTGGCGCGGCGCGGCGAAGAGGTGGAGAGAGAGTCCGTCAGGGTTTGCATCTATAAGTTTGAGGCAATCAACCTGGCCAACCTGGCTAACCTGGCTAGCCAGCCAACGAGTGAGTTGCTGAAAGATAACTGTGACGGCACTTTCGATTTTGCAGTGCGGGTTGCGTGTTCCGCGGGCACCTACGTCAGGACATTGGCGGAAGATTTTGGTAAGCGCTTAGGCGTCGGCGCTCATCTTGCGGAGTTGCGCCGCACGCGCGTTGGCGATTTCCAGATACAAGAGGCGAAGACGCTCGCCCAGTTGCAGGTGCATCTTGCCGAGGAGTCGCTGGGGAGAATTTTGTACAAACCGGATGAGGCGCTCTCGCGCTTGACTTTTGTGGACTTGGGCGCCAACGAGGTTCGCAGAGTGCAAAATGGTTTGCCGGTTAAAGTTTCGGCAACAGTTTGGCAGGACGGCGAGCGGGTGAGAATGCGCGATGAGCATGGTAACTTGATTGCAGTTGCAGACTTCAACGCCGCGGAAGGCTGGTTACATCCGAGCGTAGTGATCGCACGGGGCGAGACATAAAGGTCATGAAAAAGCGTTACTGGATCGGAGCAGTATCGGCGTCGGCTTTGGCTGCGTCAGTGGCGGCCAAGCTGTGGCTGCGCCCGAGGGACGTGGAGTGGGAGCAGAACCGCGAATTAGTCTTTCATGCAGACTACTCGCGCTTCACGGAAGTTGACGGCGTGCGCGTGCACTATCAGGAAGCCGGGCAGGCCGGCGCGCCGGCAATGATTCTGATTCATGGTTTCGCTGCGTCAAACCTCGTTTGGAGTAAGGTGTTTCTGGAACTGGCGGAAGCGGGCTTCAGAGTGATCGCGCCGGATCTTCCGGGCTATGGCTATTCGGATAAACCTCGCCACCTCGATTACACAATCCCACGCCAGGCCGAGATGGTTGTTAGTCTGATGCAGCAACTGGGAATCGCTGGCGCCGTGTTAGTTGGCAGTTCCTATGGCGGAGCGATTGCGGCCACGATTGCACTCGATCACCACGAGCTGGTTAATAAGCTGATCCTCGTCGGCGCGGTCACAAATAACAGGCCGACTCGGTATATGTTGATGCGCCTTTTCAGTTCGCCAATTATCGGCGACATTCTTTCTCCGCTGCTGGTCGGTTCGCGCCGCCTGCTGCGACTGCGGATGAAGCGCGTTTATGATCGGCATTCCTGGGTGCTGGATGAGAGAAGGGTTGATGCGCGCCATCTTCCCCTGCGTACCCGGGGCGCGCATCGGGCCATAATTCGCACCGTGCGCCGCTGGGACGCCGAACGCATTTCGCGCGATGCGCATCTGCTGACGGCGCCCACACTTTTGCTGTGGGGCGACACCGATCGGGAAGTGCCGCTCAGAGACGGCGAGCGGCTGCAACAGGAAATTCCGCATTCGCGCTTGCTGGTCTTTCGCGAGTGTGGCCACCTGCCGCACGAAGAGTATCCCCAGGCGTTTACTAAGATAGTTTCAGAGTTTTGTTCTTGAGGGAATCGTCCTGGCTTTACTCGGACTGAGAAAGCAACGGGACGCCCAGACGCTTCGCCAAGCCCTTCACCGCCCCAGCCCATCCGCACTCCAAAATCAAATTCACATATTCAGCGCTTTGCCCACCGACGGATCGCGGCGGATGCGCCAGATCTTGGAGTCGAGGTAATAGTGAATGAAAGCGTAGCCCCAGAGAAACGAAATGCCGAGTTGGATCGCTAGTGACTGCGCGCCGGCAACGCCGTCGCCGCTTTTCAAACTGATGTAGCC
>JBGQJH010000345.1:0-3654 GCA_041498935.1 Pyrinomonadaceae bacterium
GGCAACGCCCGCCTCTAAACAAGACGCTCACTACGGCCGCAGACGATACAGCATGCGCGGAAATGGAATCGTTTCTCTGATGTGTTCAATGCCACACATCCAGGCGGTACAACGCTCGATGCCCATTCCGAATCCGGCGTGAGGAACGCTGCCATAGCGGCGCAGATCGAGATACCACTCGAAAGCCTCCTGCGGCAATTCATGCAATGCGATCTGTTCCTTCAAAAACTCAAGCGACGTGGCACGCTCGCCCCCACCAATCACCTCGCCGTAACCCTCCGGCGCCAGCACGTCGACGCCCAGCGCCAACTCATTTCTCTTCGGGTCCCGGGCCATGTAGAAGGCTTTCACTGCCGCGGGATAGTGGTGCACCATCAGCGGCTTATCGTATTTAGCCGAGAGATACGACTCGTCAGGCGCACCGAAATCTCCGCCCCACTCAAAACGCGCTTCGACGGCGCCGCCGGCGTACCCTTCCTGTAACAGCTTCACGGCATCGTCGTAGTGCAAGCGTGGGAACGGCGGCACGATCGCCTTGAGCTTCGCCGCGTCTCGTTCCAATGTCTTTAACTCTTCGCCTCGAGTTTCCAACACTCGCGCGGCGATGTAGGAAAGCATTCTCTCCGACAAAGTCATCACGTCGTCGAGCGTCGCAAAAGCCATCTCGGGTTCAACCATCCAAAACTCGGTCAGGTGACGACGTGTCTTTGATTTCTCCGCGCGGAACGTGGGCCCAAAACAATAAACCTTCCCGAAAGCTGCGGCGGTGGCCTCGTTGTAGAGCTGGCCAGACTGAGTCAGATAAGCCTTCTCGCCTTCGAAATAGTCCACCTCGAAAAGCGTAGTCGTGCCTTCGCAGGCCGCGGGAGTGAAAATTGGCGCATCGGCAAGGGTAAAGCCGTCGTTATCAAGAAAATCGCGCACCGCCTTAACCACCGTGTGGCGAACCTTAAGAATCGCGTGCTGTCGCCGGGACCGCAGCCACAAGTGGCGATGGTCCATCAGAAACTCCGTGCCGTGCTCCTTGGGGGTGATCGGGTAATCGTGAACTTCCTCGAAAACTTCCGCATGCAGCAGATCGATCTCATAACCACCCGGCGCGCGACTGTCTTCCCTGACAGTTCCGGTAATCCGGAGCGCCGATTCCTGGCCGAGCCCCTTTAGCGCGTCCCAGACTTCCGGCGCCACCGAGTTCTTCAGTGCTACGCATTGCACTACGCCGGTGCCGTCGCGCAGTTGCGGAAAAAGGATCTTCCCACTCGAACGCAAGTTGTAGAGCCAGCCCTTGATGGTTACTTCCTGACCAACATGTTCTGAGAGCTGATTGATGAAGGCCCGCGGCGGACTTGTTGTTTCCAATGATTGTGATTCAGTAGCCATCTATTATTCTTAACCGTCCAACGTCCACTTAATTATCGTTCGTTCGCTCGCTAAGCATCCGCCGCAGTGTGGGAAACCGTTCGAGCCAGTCGGCCGCCTGAAGCACAATGCAAAGCGTCGGCTGAATGAACTGTTCATAGACGCTACCGCGACCGCAAACCGCCGTTTGATAGGAAAACGTTCCCGTAGCCTTGAGGCCGCGCTGAATCGTCACCAGCCGAAACTCTTGCGCGACTTCATCCGGATCAAGCGCATCAAGACCAAACTGTCTGCGCTCTTCCAACAGGAGCAATCGGTAAGCGCGCAGCTCGGCAAGCGAGGGCGGTTCAGGTCGTCTGTCCAATAAGAATGAAACCAAATCGTAGGTGACCGGACCCATACGGGCATCCTGATGATCGACAACGCGCAGCCGGTCGTGTTGGTCGACCATTAAATTGGCCGCGTGGAAGTCGCGGTGACAGAGTACGCGCGGGCGGGCAGCCAACTCGGAGGAAATATCGTTGAGCTCGGCTTTGAGTTCAGCCGCTTCCGCATGCCGGAGTGTTTCGTTTCTTAAGCTCCCAAAATAGTGCTCAACGAAGAAATCCAATTCCCAGGAAAGTTTCGGCTCATCAAACGCGAGACGACTGGCAATGGATTGCCGCTCAAAGGCCGTGGCGGTGGCCTTCTGTATTTGCGCGATCAGATTAACCGCCCGCTCTTTATACTCTTCGCATTCATCCATTGGCGCCGCCTCGTAAAGACGAAACAACTGCCGGTCCCCCAAATCCTCCTGAACGATAATTCCGCTCGGGCCGTCGACCGCATATATCTCCGGCACGGGTATCTCGTTTTCGAGGAAGAGCCGCGTGACGTCCAAATAGGGATGGAAGTCGGGATCAAAAGGCTCGGGATAAACGGCGGCGACCGCTTTTCCCTTTTTCCACGGAATACGAAAGTAGTTTCGGGTCGAGGCGTCAGGCGTGAGCGGAACGATCAGTTTGTTCTTGATGCCCTGGCCTTCCAGGAACTTCAAGAGCCGCTCCGATGCAGAGAGGTCAAAAGTGCTCGTAGTCACTTGTTTTGCTGAACTCATTAGGGAAGGAAGTGGGCTTTCAATCCTCTTAAAGGGTGGCGGTCAGTCTCAACCTTTAGGCTCTTAATGTGAGCTCGGATTGTATCATTCAGCCAGAGGCACAACAAAATTGTTGCCCCGAAACTCCCCTTTGAGAGCTTTGCGAGGCGGGGTCTTCCCTTTCACCAGAGAAGCACAAACGACGGCGGCATTCACGACTACCTCGCCTGTGCCTATCTTCACGTTGTCACCCAACACGGCGTGCCTGACCCGCGCGCCACTCTCAACCACAACATTGTCCCAGAGTATCGATTGCTCGACTTGGGCGTTTGCCTGGATGTCGCAGCCAGCGCCTGCAAAGAAGCGTTTACCCGTTCCCGCAAGCAGGAGACTACTGATAACCAAATACCGTCGAAGTGTCGAAAGCTCATGCCAGCGGCCGTGGCCCAGATGTACGGCGATGCGTTCTCCGTTGGCGATGGCCCGTGGGTAGACGTCGGTCGTTGAATGCGAAAAGACGCCACGCGGAATGTAATCGAATATTCTTGGCTCGAGAATTTGGATGCCGGTAAACATGAGCGGCGGATCGTCGCCGGCGCTTTCGTCCTGACTTGGCATCCCGCCAAAACCACGTAAGAAACCATCCTCGGTTTCGACAACTGTGAAGCGCTCGAAGGCAAAGTTTGGCAACAGCACGAGCGTGGCGATCGCGTTTGTGCGGCGGTGAGTCTCAAACGCGGCGTTGAGATCGATGTCGGTGATTATCTTTCCGTTGATTACAACAAAGGTGTCGCCATCGAGCAGCGCGCGGGCATTGTCGATTGCTCCGCTGGTTCCCAGAATCTCCGGCTCCTCAACATAATGCAGCTTCACACCGAACCTACTGCCATCGCCTAGTGACTGACGAACGGACTCCGGCCGGTGATGAAGATTGACAACTACTTCATCGCAACCGTGGCGAGCGAGATACTCAGCCACATAACCGACAAGTGGTTTCCCCAGGATTGGAATGGCAGGTTTGGTGCGATCTTCGGTTAGCGGCCACAGGCGCGTGCCGTAGCCGGCGGAAAGAATCATTGCGCGCATGAAGTCATTCTATTCGCGCGCTGGAGCAACGCCAAGACCGCGCTAGGCTGGACTCGGTACCAACAGGTCTGAGCTAGAAGATTTTCCATATATCATTTCTCATTCTTCATTTTCCATTTGGTCCCACCGATGAC
>JBGQJH010000346.1:0-3626 GCA_041498935.1 Pyrinomonadaceae bacterium
GAACACTGTTACCGCATCTCGCGGCCGGCTTTGTTTACCTGCATAACATAATTTATGGCAGCGGCAATCGTATTAACTCAGTTGCCTGGTCCTTGGAAGTCGAAGTGCAATTCTATTTGCTGGTGCCTTTATTGACTCGACTTTTTGTCCTGCGGAGCCGTCTTCAAAGGCGATCGGCGATCATCGGACTGGGCCTTGCGGCGATCATCTTTCAAAGGCTCTTCGTCCACAGCACTGATGGTGCACTGAACCTGTCGCTTCCCAATTTTCTGCAATTCTTTCTTATCGGGTTCCTGCTCGCAGATCTTTATTTGTGCGAGTGGCGCGAGGATCCAACGCGGCATTGGGCGTGGGATGTGGTTGCGGTTATCGGTAGTGCATTGTTGCCGCTCATTTGGTCTCACAGCGTCTCGATTAGTTTTCTGTTTCCGGTGGTTGCGTTTCTGCTCTACTGTGCGGCTTTTCGAGGAGTTCTTGCTTATCGCATTTTAGGAAATCGCTGGCTGGTGACCATCGGCGGAATGTGCTACACGATCTACCTGCTGCATTATCCGATCATGGTTTTCACCTTCGCGCACAGTAAGTCGTTGGCGTTCACAAGGACCTTCGATATTAACCTGCTCGCGCAGTTTCTCATCATCGGACCGGTCCTGTTGGGCAGCAGCGCGATCTTCTTCTTACTGGTTGAGAAACCTTGTATGAGAAAAGATTGGCCGCGGCGACTATGGACCAGGATGCGTTTCCTGCTGCGACCGCAGACGCAGCCTCAACCAGCAAAGTAACCGACTGAAGAGTGGTCAGCGTCTTGATGCAGTTTTTACGAAATTCACTTTTGACCATTGATCTCTCGCTGTTAATTGCGGTGCTCGTCTGCATAGCCGCGAGTGCGCTCGTGAGTTTGCTGCCAATGCTTCGTTCCACTTATGGGCTGTTGATCGTCAGTCTGTTAGCGACTGCGGGAATTTATCGCCATGGCATGTTGGGCTACCTGTTTATTAACCTGGTGATATACCTCTTCGTAGCCGGTCTTGCCTGGCTACCAATTGGCTCGCGCTTGCTTCAGCGAAACCGTTGGCGCTGGTGCTGCGCAGCGATGCTGGCACTGCTTGCTATCTTTCTGGCCGGGCGTTACTACCAACTGGAAACGCGCGGCGTGCCCTTGCTGGGCGTGAAGCTTTTCTTTTACAGCTTGAACATGTGGGCCTTTTTGCGGCTGATCACGCTGCTCTGGGAGTTTGGTTCGGGGCGTGTCGAGCGACCCAGTCTGCTCTCATACGTGATCTGGATCGGCCTACCGTTCACCCTGCTTGGTCCCATTCTGCGTTACTCGCAGTTTGAGCAACAACTCCCTTTGATTTGTCAGTCCCGGAAAACTGAAAACATTCTTTCTTCGCAGTCGACGCGAAGATTTCTCCTGGGGATGGCGCAACTTTCTCTGGGTCTGCTGCTCGCCGGATTCCAGGCTTCACTGGTGGATCCGGGAAACGGTTTGCCACGGTGGGAGAAACTGGCGATTGGGTTTTCCCTTGCACCCTGGGCTTTCTACTTGTTATGGGCCGGCTATTTCAACTTCATGGAAGGGCTGGCGCTCTTTTGGGGACTGAACTTACCGCCGAGTTTCAACCGGCCGTTTGGCCGGCGTAATCTTTCAGAGTTTTGGGCCAACTGGAACATGACCGCAACCTCGGTCTTTCGCGACTACTTCTTCTTCAACCGTTGGGGGCTGGCCAAAGCCAACCTTTACATCAACACTCTTGTCGTTTTCCTGATGGTCGGCGTATGGCATGGGCTGAATGGATACTGGGTCCTCTGGGGACTACTACATGGCATCGGTTTCTGTGGCTATCTTTGGTATAGAGCCAACAAGTCGCGCTTTGCGATATGGCGACACAGAGTTCTTGATGCGCCCTTTCGTTTCGCTGGCCCAATAGCGACTTACGTATATGTCTGCTCGTGCTGGTTCTTGCCACCAACAATTCTGAAATTAATGCGGTGAAGGTACCGTTACTTGATCAGTCTCGTGGATACGGAGACAAGCGCGATGGCCCAGGATATTGATTTTGATATTGGCGGACGGGTACGTGAGACTTTGGCGCGCGTCTTTCAGCTTTCGGCGGCTGAGGCCGGGGACTTGCGCATGGGCCTTCATCCGCTATGGAACTCAATGGGTCACATGCAATTGATCGTGGAACTTGAAAAAGAGTTTGGCCTCAGGTTTCCCACCTACGAGATAGCCGAGCTTTTGAGTACCGAGGCCATCATTAAGGCCGTCGAAAGGTACAGACAAAAATAGGTTCCGTGCTGGAGGGGATATTCTGGACTCCTTTGCCGACTTGACGGTCATAATCCCGGTCGAATTAGTTGACGACTTCCTGGCCAGGCTGCATTACGTCTCCGAATCACTTCGAGACTTTGAGCTGCTGCCGGAGGAACGCAATTCGGTCCGTTTCAACCTTCTTCCCGGCCATGAACATTTTTCGCCAGTGATCGCCGCGCGCATCGCCGAAGTTGCCCGGAAGATGTGCGAGACGTATCGGCCCACCGTGGCTAAAGTGCTGGTATCGAGGACGGGTCCCGGCAAATACGAACTCGACCCACATCCTTTTCTCGAAGCCCAGGGCGATTTGTTCAAGTTTGGCCAGGGACGTTTCGGACTCGGGCCACGGCTCGTAGAGTTGATGGGATTTTTCGACCGCCAGTTGGTGCCGGTGATCGGACGCTTCTCCGCGGAGCCGCATCAATTTCCCAGCCTTATCGGAGCGGAAGTGCTGGAGCGCTGCAAGTATCTGCGTTCCTTTCCACACGCGCTAACCTTAGTTTCTCACCTGCGCGAAGACCTTGAGGCCGTGCAAAACTTTGCTCGCTCAGCACGATGGGATAACGGAGAATTGGTGTGCGCCCCCTCAGACTTATCCGCTATCGAATGCTTGTTGTCTCCCGCGGTCTGCTTTCATTGTTTTGCCTGGCTCCAGAACAGTCAACAGCCTGAGTCAAGGGCTTTCACCGCGCTCGGCAAATGCTTTCGTTATGAGTCCGGCAATCTGGACGGGCTGGAACGTCTTTGGGACTTCACGATGCGCGAGTTGATTTTCGTTGGATCGCAGGAATACGTTCTCGCGCAGAGACAAAGAGCGATTGATGAGATAGTGCCGCTGCTTGACGAGTGGGGGCTATCTTATGAGATTCGCAGCGCCACCGATCCCTTCTTCATTGAAGAGTACGCGTCGGCCACATTTCAGTTGGCCTTTGATCTCAAGTTTGAGATTCGCGCCGTGCTGCCTTACAAGCAAAAGACGCTGGCGGTCGGATCGTTCAACTTTCATCAGGATTACTTTGGTCGTTCGCTTAACATCACCACCAACCCGGGTGAAGCCGCATTCACTGGTTGCGTAGGCTTCGGGCTGGAGCGGTTGGTCCTTGCCTTTCTCGCGCAGCATGGACTGGATAGACGTAACTGGCCCGGCGTTGTTGCCCGCGAGATCGCGTGAAGATCGCGCGGCTCGCGAAATCGGGAAAGCAGAGAGCGTCATGGAAGATGAAACCGCGTTAATCGGCGATTACCTGATTCGCTCAGGTACCAGCGACGATGTTCTCCGTCTCGAGTCGCTATGGTTAGCGCTATACGA
>JBGQJH010000347.1:0-3621 GCA_041498935.1 Pyrinomonadaceae bacterium
CCGTATGTATCCCACAACGTCAGATTACTGACGATGGCTCTTGAGGCAGTCACAGTTTCGCCGCTCAATAGAACGACGCCCACAGCGGCGCCCTTGGAATCGTAAGCCAACCTGAGCACGGGCGTATCCAGCCGAACTCTGCCGCCGCTTTGTCTTATTGAGTCCGCCAGACTGTTTGCCAGCGCCGCAGCTCCGCCGCGAATACCAAACATGCCCTCTCGAGGCGCGCTCAGGGTGAGCGCTGCGGCCAAATACCCAACTTCCGCGCTGTTCGCCTGGACCAGTGCCTGCAACTGAACATCTATAAAGCGACGGAAGCGCCAGGAAGTTCCCTCGAGACGATCGAGAGTGGTTTGTTGGCTCGAGGCCAGAATTTGAGCGGCAGCTTTACCCTCGGGAAGTAAGCTGTAAGCTCGCCGCGAGCTGGAGGCTGAGAGGAGGTCCGGCACCCTTTGCAGCGTGCGTCGCAGTGCGGCACTCACTGGCGCTAGCTTTCGATAGAACGCGACTGCCGTGTTGGCACACTCGGGAAAAGCTCTACGAAGATTCTCTTCAAACGGCTCGGTCTTGTTGGTCAGCGCGACCTCCGACTGATCGGGAAGACGAACTACGTAACCTGGTTCCAACAAGCGAACCTCAGGCGGATCAACCGGCAGTTCGGAGAACACACGATCGTGAATCTCATTGGGTTGCCACGCGGCGTAGAGCCCGTAGCCCGATTCGAAACTGTACCCAAATTTATCGAAACCGGCCGCGCAACCGCCCACCCGCGACTCCCGTTCCAATAAGCAGACATTTGTGCCCCTTTGGGCGAGCAAGGCGGCAACCGTAAGCCCGCCGATGCCGCCGCCCACTACAACAACCTCGTAATCCATTTCTATGTTAAGAGTCGCGCCAGGCTATGGATGAGAAATCCGATCGGTGGCGTGTTCTGAGTTGCAGGTTTCCCCACAAACGGCTGCGCCACAAGAATAATGGCCTGGATGCCATTGAAGACGAGGTGCATCACGTATGAAGGTAGCAGGCTACCGGTGCGGGCGCGCACCAAAGTGAGGGAGACGCTTAGCAGGGTAATTACGGCAATCACGCCAAGATTGTTGTAGTACTGAAGAACGTGCACCCCGGCGAACAATGTGGAGACTACAACGACGGCACCGGTCATCCCGAGGGCTCTCTGAAACGCGGAATAGAGCACGCCCCGATAAATCAGCTCTTCCACCAGGGGCCCGGTCACGGCCGCCAGGAAAGCAGTGGCAAAGCGGGCTTTTAGAGAACTGTTTATGATCTGATCCAGTTGGGTCTCGCTGCCGCCGAGAAACCAAGTCATCAGTCCTCCTACAGCGAGCAGCAATACCGCGAGGCCAATCGTTTTCCACGGCCCAAAGGTCCCGGGCCAATGCCAGCCAAGCGCTTGCCAGAAAGGGCGGCGACCTCTGCCCGTGACTACAAACCAGACTGCGAGGAACGTCAGGGCGTGAGTAGGCAGGACACCAAGAATCGAGATGAAGATCAGGTTTGGGTCGGTTCCGAGACCTTGTGCCGATCCCTGTACCAGGACTTTGTAAAGTATGTAAGGGATGACGGCGAGCACTGGCACGAAAAACAGTGCCGCAATGCTAATCAACCACAGCAGCACTGCTTGTGAAACTCCCCACGGCGGATTATCCGGGTTCATGGCTGCGAATGCAGAGTGGCTGGGTTGCTGACCGGAGGCGCCAGGATAAGTTTCAATCAGCAGTTTGTCTGGCGAAGCCGGTTGGTTAGTGGACACTATGGTAACTGAGTGTATGAAGTTGTTCTAAAGGGGTCAAACGAAAAGATCCGCTTGATTGCAATCATTTCGAAGTTAGTGATTTCAAACTGCCGGATAGGCGGCCTCCAACATTGAGGGACCAACGCGCGGCGCTGCCAGCATAATGCCAATAATGGTCTTCGCGTCTTCGATCTCGCCGGTAGTGATCATGCTTAGCGCCTGTGCGAAGGGAACTCGGACCGCCTCGATAATTTCATCGTCTTCGGGTCGCCGCTCGGTTTCAGTCAAGTCAGTAGCAAGGTAAACCCACATCTTTTCTTCGCAAAATCCCGGCGAAACATAGAATTCAGACAACTTCTCCAAACGGCCGGCAACGAAGCCCAGCTCCTCCTCCAGCTCGCGCGCCGCAGCTTCCTGCGGTACTTCCCCCTGGTCTAGTTTTCCCGCCGGAACTTCCAGGAGGTAACGCACGGGAGGGTGCCGGTATTGGCGCACGAGCCCGACTGTGCCATCAGCAAATACTGGAACGATGACCGCGCTGCCCGGGTGATGCACTGTTTCCCGCTCGTAGGTCTTGTCTCCCTCGCGAATCGTGTCAACCGTCACACTGAACACGCGTCCGCGGAAAACCTCTTCACTGCTTAGTACTTGAGGGCAGTCTGTTGAAGTCATGATGATTCCTTGGTGAATTCGCTCCACGAGGCAACATAGAGTGCATGAGACGCTTCTCCTATAAGATAGAGCGAGCCCGTTACGCAAATCTGGCCGTCCGGCGGAGTGACGTCGCGGGCTTTCTTCAGCGCTTCGATCACGTTAGGCACCGCGAAGATCTTTTCTCTCTGTAGGAAATTCTCGGCCAGAGTTTGCAGACTCTCAACCGAGGCGGCGCGCGGATTGTCAGGTTGAGTCAGAATCAAGCAGGCGACACCGGGAAACAAAATCGCAGCCATCGCTGCCAAACTCTTGTCGCTCATCGCTCCGAAAACCAGCGTTAGCGGCTCCTCAACGAACTCGTCCAAATACTCGCGCAGCACTCGGGCCGCGCCAGGATTGTGCGCGCCATCAAATAAGATTGAATGGCTGCCGAAAGTCAACCTGCCTGCGTGCCAGGTTGCTTCAATACCCTGAACGATGGCAGTTTTCGAGATGGCAAAACCTCGACTGCGCAACGACTCGGCGAGTTGAATCGCGAGGCATGCGTTTGTGACCTGGTGCCGCCCGCGCAGGGCGAGGTGCACGTTTTCATAGCGATCTTCGCTGGTCTCGAAGGTGACATCAAACAATCCCCCAGGCGTGGCGCCTAATTCGAGCGCTCTGCATCCTGCGACAGTCGCTGCCACCTCACACTCGCTACAACGATTCAGGATCACATTAAGGACCTCCGGCGACTGGGTCGCGATGATCGCAGCCACACCGGGCCGGATGATAGCGGCCTTCTCGAAGGCTATCTCTTCAATAGTTTCTCCGAGGTGCTCCTGATGATCGAGTGAAACCGGCGTTATCGCCACCGTCTTTGCTCCGGCGACTGTGGTGGCATCGAGCCGTCCGCCCAATCCTGTTTCAAGAATCGCGAGTCTGAGGTTCGCCTCTCGAAATGCCAGGAGCGCGATAGCAGTCAGGTGTTCGAAGAAGGTCGGTAATGCCTCAATCTTTCCCTGAGCCAGCAAATCCTCCGCTGCCTCGCGCACTACGCTTGCAAACTGTGCGAACCTGTCTTCAGAAATGTTGCGCCCGTCAATGCCTATCCGTTCCGTGATGGAACGAAGGTGCGGAGATGTGTAAAGCCCGGTCGGGATTCTGGCAGCGCGACAAATTGAATCAAGCATTGCCGCGGTAGACCCCTTGCCGTTGGTACCGGCAATCTGTAC
>JBGQJH010000348.1:0-3618 GCA_041498935.1 Pyrinomonadaceae bacterium
CGCTCGCCGCCGACGATGTGAATGAAATACTCTTCCAGAGAGATCGGGCCGGCGTGCTCTCCGATCAGTCCCTCTTGTTGGCCGACGAGGCCGGGTTGGCCCCGGCCCGCCGGTTGACTATCGCCTTCGAGTTGGATTCCCTTTCTGAGTTCATCAAGTGAACCGGCAGCGAGTAGCTTGCCCTGCGAGATGATCGCGATATCGCTGCAAAGCCTCTCCACGATCTCCAGCACGTGGGAAGTCAGGAAAACTGTCAGCCCGCGCGCCGTGAGCCGGGAAAGCAAATCCTTCAACGTGCGTGAGGCAATCGCGTCGATACCTTCGAACGGTTCGTCGAGGAAAAGAATCTCCGGGCGATGAATCAGGGCACAGGCCAGCGCAAGTTTCTTTTTCATTCCATGCGAGTATTCAACAATCAGTTTCTTCGGCTCGCTCAGGAGTTCCATAAGATCGAGAAGCTCCGGCGCGCGCCCGGCAATCTCCGCCTTTTGTAAACCATACATTCGTCCGGTGAAGGCAAGCATCTCGGCGCCGGTCAGTCTTTCAAAAAGATTTAGATCTTCGGGGACGACCCCGATCCTTCGTTTTACCTCCAGCGGCTCCGCTGAAAGGTCGCGGCCAAGCACACGAATCTTGCCACTGGTTGGGGCAAGCAAGCCTGTCAGCATCTTTATCGTAGTAGATTTGCCGGCGCCGTTAGGGCCAAGAAAGCCAAAGAAGCTGCCGCGACGGACAGTAAGGTTGAGGTTGTCAACGGCTACAAAATCCTGGAAACGTCGCACGAGATCGAAAGTCTCGACGGCCATGGAGGCGCTGGGCGAATGCGCTGGTTGTAGCTTGCTCATTCATAGGTTTGTACGCGTGAAATGATGAGAACGTCAAGCGCTTATCAGAACCGGAAGCAGTAGCGACCGGCTTGATACTCAACCAGGATTGACAAGCATTCCAAGAGCCGGCGGCGATGATCGTTTTTGGAGATAGCTACACCAGGATCATCCAAAGAGAGATTATTCCGAATTGAGCATTGGGCCGGTCGCTACCGCTTCCGGTTCTGATGTGGAAGTCGCTTCCACATCAAACGCAATTCGATCGGCCAGAATAAAATTAAGCAGCGAGCACGCTGCAACGCTGACCAGGTTGGCGCCGGCGATCTGCAGACCGAAGTGTCCAACCAGGAGGTTCATCAGAAGTAGATTGCCGGCGATTGAAACCAGACCGGTCGTAACGTTGAACTTCGCCAGTCGACGCAGAGTTTCCTTTTTCGTTGCCGCGGGGCGATCGTTCCACGTCCAACGTTGATGCCAGATAAAGTTGTTCAGTACTGCCAGCTCGACGGCCAGGGCGGTCGCGGCGAGATAACTAATCCGGTAGGCGGTGTGTGTAAGAACAAACAGCGCGCCCGACTGTAAAGCAAAGCCAAGCACGCCGACTACATTAAACTTTATCCAGTGAAGCATAGGTCAGAGGTCAGAAGTCAGAGATCAAAGATCAAGGTCATCAGCGTTCAGAGCGAATCTGTGCGATGGGAAGAGATTCCAACATCTGCCCCTCTGACCTCTGACCTTTGACCTTTGACCTTTGACCTCTGACCTTTGACCTCTGGCCTCTGGCCTCGTGGCAGGCGCTCCAATTGGTAAAGGGCGTGGGTATTCTGGATGGATGAAACGACCAGTATCAATGCCATGCTAACAATGGCAACGACTCCGCCCACGTCGAAGAGCAGAAACCTGTGACCGAATATGCGTGCATGCGCGCTGTGGAGCAGAGCGAGGTTGCCGATGATAAGGACCAAACGCAACTCGGTCGGGCCTAGCTTCCCGTGAGAGATTTTGAAGATTCCCAGCGAGTAGGCGGCCAGGTAAGAGTTGATTGCCAGCATGAGAAAGACGATCAGCGTGGCGGCGGCAACTCGCTCCGTCATATAACCCGAAAGCGCGAGTCCAAAGATCAGAAACATCGTGCCGAAGGTGTCAATGATGTGGTCCACGTAGAAACCGTAGCGAGGACGCTGCCGATCTCTGTAGCGCGCCAGCGTGCCGTCGAGGCTGTCGCCAAACCAGTTAAGAAATATGCAGACATTCACGAGGTGCAGCAACAGCGGGTTGCGCCCACTTGCCGCATAAAACATCCCGGCCAGAAACATTGCCACCAGCCCCAGCAACGACAGATGATCAGAATTCACCCACTCGGGCATACGGCGCGCGAGTCTTTGTAGGGCTGCTCTTTCAAGCGGAGCCAGCACACTTGTTTGCTCTCGGCGGGCATCCTGGAAACTGCTGTTCTTCATTTAGTACTCCGTTTGCTTGGCCCAAAGTTGGTCGGAAGGTGCGTCGGACCCGGTCGCATCCACCACCCCAAGCGGACTGCCCGCTTGGGGGCCCCGGTCCGCTTCCGGTTCTGATAAACCCACGCCTCATCCGCCCGCTACCACCACCCCAGCCGGGCTGCCCGGCCGGGGACCCCGGCCCGCAGGCGGTTCTGACAAAGCGCCTTCAGTTTTGTAGGGTTGGCGCAAGCCTTTCTTTGCCTCATCGTGCGCCGCATAAATGTCCGGCCGCGTCAAGACTTCCCGATACTGCGCCAGCGCGTCGTCACGTTTACCTGCCAGATCGAAAGCGCGCGCGGCGTAAAGATGGGCCATCGTAACCAGCGCCGGCTCGGCATGTTCGACTTTCGTCGCCGCAAGAAACTCTTTCGCTGCCCGCTCTCCTTCACCGGCCGTGAGCAACACTTCGCCATACTTGAAGTGAACCAGATCGAGCGCTCGCGAAACCGTGTCGCGAACGGAACGGTCGTGCAGCAGATCTTCGAAGGTAGCAAATGCTTCGCGCTCAGCCTTGACCGCACCCTCAGTGTTTTTGTTCTTGCGTTCGACTTCTGCCTGCGACACCAGCGCATCGGCCGCCTCCAGGCGGAAGAGATAGTTGCGCGGATACTTCGCAGTGAGTTCACGCGCGTTTGCCAGCGCGTCCGTAAAGCGCTTCTCGCGAGTGTAAAGAACAATCAAAAGCGTCCGGGCGTCGTCGCGGGCCCAGTCTCCCTCCCTGGCAACGCGTTCGATCAGTGCCAAACCCTTTTTCTTTGAGCCGCGGAAGCCGGTTATGCCGGCGACAACTTTGATCGGCAAAGGCAGCGAGCCCACCACGTATTCGTAAAGACCCACGGTTATCCCGGCATCGATGAAATTCGGATCAAGTTTGAGCACATCGCGGTGACGATCGACTGAGTCGTTACCATCCTGCAGCGCCGCAAAGTGGCGACGCTCGACTGCTTCCTCGAATGAGGCTTTCAGTCCTTCTTCCGCGCCGAGCCAATAGAGGGCCTCAACGTCTCTCGGATTCTGTTTCAGCCTGGTCTCGGCGAGCCGCTTCGCTTCGCGCGTCAGGTTTCGAAACTCGGTGATGACTTTCGGGTCGACCTTGTCGTCGCCGCTGGAATAAAAACTCTCCGAACTGTAGAGAGACGATTGCAGCCGCCGTGACTCATACAGCGTTTTGGTCCAGACGCGCGCCGCCAGCAATTGCGGCCCGGCGGGATGATTCGGGTAGAGCCGGACGATCTCCTTGAAATCCTTTTGCGCCTTGTCGTAGTCGAGACTGTAGAGTGCCTCGATTCCAC
>JBGQJH010000349.1:0-3613 GCA_041498935.1 Pyrinomonadaceae bacterium
CGGCGGACAACGCCCGCCTCTAAACGTTCGCAACGACCGCTCTCTAAACAGTCTACTGCAAACCATGTCTACATCAACTTCAACGGACGGGCATTTGCCGATGGACGAGCGCTTGCGTTTGGAGTTCAACAACTGGGCCAGATCGGGACGCGGCGAAGGCATGGAGAAAGGCCATCGTCCTGTCGGTGAACAGGCGATTGAGCTAATGGGAATTCCCCCCGGCGCGCGCGTGCTTGACGTAGGCTGCGGATCCGGATGGGCGACGCGTTTGCTGGCAGAGAGGGCGCGCGACGGTCGTGTCGCCGGCATCGATATCGCCGACGAAATGATTCGGGTCGCAGGTGAGACTTCCGCGTCGCTTTCGAATGTCGAGTTTCGCGTAGCCAGTGCCGAGAAACTTCCGTTCCGCGCTGGTGAGTTCACCCACGCGTTCTCAATGGAGTCGCTCTATTACTACGCTGACATGCCCGGCGCGTTGCGGGAAATCAAGAGAGTGCTCGAACCCGGCGGCCTCTTCGTTACTGTCGTCGATCTCTATCAGGAAAACGTGCCCTCGCACCAGTGGGTTGCTCAGTTGAAGGTGCCGGTGCAACTCTTGAGTAGTGCCGACTATCGTTCTTTGTTCGAGCGCGCGGGCTTCGTGAACGTGCGTGACCGACGGCTCTACGACCCGGCGCCGGCTCCGGATAACTACAACGGGGGCTCCTTTAAGACTCGTGATGATTATGCCAACTACAAAGAGGCGGGCTCATTGATGGTGAGCGGCGAGGTTGAGGGATGAGTAACTCGAGCGAGGCGATCTCGGAAGCAGAGCGAATTGTCACTATCTTTGGCGGCGCCAAATGTGGTGAACAAGACCCCGAATACGCCCAGGCCAGGCGTGTGGGTCAACTTTTGGCCGAGTCAGGTTTCACGATTTGCACCGGCGGCTATTTGGGTGTGATGGAAGCGGCCAGTCGCGGGGCGCACGAACGCGGCGGGCGCGTGCTCGGCATAGTTATGAACCAGTTCAAGGCAGAACCTAACCGCTATCTCACCGACAAAGTGGCCACGCCCCATTTCTACGAAAGACTGCAACGACTGATCACACGATCTGTCGGGTTCATCGCAGTTCGCGGCGGCATGGGTACAGTTACCGAGTTGTCACTGGTTTGGAATAAGATTCAAACTCGGGTTATCGGTCCGCGTCCGCTGGTTTTGCTGGGCGATTGCTGGCCGCCAATTGTGCGTGAGTGGCAAAAGTATCTGGCAGTGAGCAATGAAGACGTCAGCGCACTCGACTTTGCCCGGACGCCGGAAGAAGCTGTGGCCATTATTCACGAAAAGTCTCAGGGAGTGATCATATGAACTGTCCCAAGTGTGGTGCACCCCTCCTGCAAGGAGCAGTGTTCTGCGGGGGTTGTGGTTACAGGTTCGAGGCTTCGCCCGCCGCCACCGCGCAGCCGGCGGGTTTTGCTCAGGGTCACGGAATCCACATTGATGAAGATTCCAGCGGTCAGGGTGGCGGCTATAGATATGAAGTGCTACATCAACCGGCTTTTTCGCTCGCCGTAATTCAGCTTCAGCCTGAACAGTCGATCCAGGCGGAAGCGGGCGCGATGGTGTCGATGTCGGCAAACATCGAATTGCAAGCGCAAATGAAAGGCGGACTGTTTGGCGCCATCAAGCGAGCAGCCGGCGGCGAATCGGCGTTTGTTTCCACCTTCACCGCGCGTGGTGGACCAGGGGAAGTCACGTTCGCGCCCGGCGCTCCCGGAGACATAGCCGCAATTGAACTGAACAATCAAACGTTCTTCGTGCAATCAAGTTCCTATCTGGCCGGCGACGCCAGTTTGACTGTTGACACAAAATGGGGCGGCGCGAAATCGTTCTTCGGCGGAGAAGGTTTGTTCGTTCTGATGGTGCAAGGTCGCGGGCTGTTGCTGGTTTCGTCTTTCGGCGCAATTCACCGGAAGACGCTGCGGCCAGGCGAACGCTATGTGGTGGATACGGGCCACCTCGTGGCGTGGGAAGGGACGACGCAATACACGTTGCGCAAAGCCGCCGCCGGTTTCTTCCGCAGCATTGTGAGTGGCGAGGGCATCGTGGCGGAATTCAGCGGGCCCGGAGAATTATTGATTCAGACCCGGAACCTGGCAGCGCTCGCCGGGCTATTGAAGCCTTTCTTCCCAACTCAAGGAGCTAGCGGCGGCGGTTTCAATATCAATCTCGGTGGTTGAAGGAAACTTGAATCATGGCCGGCACTCTGGTTGCGGACAACGCTCAGAATCAAAACGTGGCGGACTCTAAAGCTAAGAAAGCAGTCGGTATTGTGGGTGTGCCCCTGGCTTACGGTGCGAGCATGGCTGGAGTTGAGCTGGGGCCCGCCGCCCTGCGCGTTGCGCGCCTCAATCGAAGAATCGCTCAACTTGGGTTTGCAGTGCGCGATCTGGGGGATCTGCCGGTAGGACAGTCGGAATCAACTCCAGGGGCGGGTGACAAGCTCAAGCATCTCCGCGAAATCCGCACTGCCTGCGAACTGCTCGCCGAAAAAGTTGAGGGGATTTTGAACGCCGGCGAGCTGCCTCTGATTCTGGGCGGCGACCATTCAATCGCTGTCGGCTCACTTTCCGGTTTCGCGTCTTACTGCCGCAAACAGAATCAGAAGCCCGGATTGATCTGGTTTGACGCGCATGCCGATATGAACACGCCGGAGACGACACCGTCGGGAAACATCCATGGAATGCCGCTGGCCGCAGTCTTAGGGCGTGGCGCCCCCGAACTTACGAACCTTGGTGGTTTCAGCCCGAAGCTTGATCCCGCGTTGTGTGTTCACGTCGGCGCGCGCGACGTTGATCGTGGTGAACGTGAACTTGTGAACGCACTCGGGATTCGGTTCATCACCATGCGCGAGATCGACGAGCGAGGAATGAGCGCTTGTATGGATGAAGCGATAAAAATCGCGTCCCGGGCGAGCGGTGGCTATGCGGTCACCTTCGACGTTGATGCCCTTGACCCGGGCGATGCACCGGGTTCGGGGACCCTGGTGCGAGGTGGCCTCACGTATCGCGAGGCGCATCTGGCGATGGAAAAGATCGCGGAAGCCGGCGGCATGCGCTCGCTTGAAGTTGTCGAGATAAATACCGCGCTCGATATAAATAATAAGACTGCCGAACTTGGCGTGGAGCTAATTCTGTCGGCTCTGGGCAAAACGATTCTCTAGCAGCTTTATTGATTTGGGGAGTATTCCTTTGGCAAAGAAGCTCCGCGTGGGACTGATTTTTGGCGGCCGATCCAGCGAACATGAAGTGTCGGTGCGTTCGGCTGCGTCTGTAATTGAGTCGATAGATCGAAAGAAGTATGACATTCTTCCGATAGCTATCTCGCGGGAAGGGAAGTGGCTCTCGCCGCCTGACGCTTCTCAGCTTCTGCCGCAAGACACACAGTCGTTGCTTCCGCCTCGTCTGGCTTCCGAAGCGCCTGGCGAGGTGGCCCTTCTCGGCGATCCATCTCATGCGGGACTGCTCTCTTTCAACCGAAATGGCGGAGCCCTGACGTCTGAGCCGCTTGACGTCGTGTTCCCCGTTCTTCATGGACCATTCGGCGAGGACGGAACGCTTCAAGGCCTGCTGGA
>JBGQJH010000350.1:0-3602 GCA_041498935.1 Pyrinomonadaceae bacterium
ATGCAACTTGAGCTCATTCTAACCTTCCTGCTGCTGGTAGGGTTGTCCCTGCTGGCGACGGTCGACATGGCTTTTGGCCAGTTGAGCGACGTAGGTCTGAGGCGCCTGATTACCGAAGCCGAAGAACGCTCTAAATTGCGATCCGCAACCTTCCTCAAGCAGGTGCTGGAGAATAGGCCGAGGTTTAGTTTCGCCATCTCAGCGACTATCCAGATCCTGCTGGTTGTCGTGGCGGTGCTCGTCACCTCGATCTCACTTAGCTTGTTTCAGGAGGATCGCTTTGTATTAGTCGGGCTCCTGGCCGGGTTGATACTGGCGGGAATCTTTCGGCAGTTGATCCCGCTCTTTATCTCCACACGCGATCCCGAAGGAACGCTGCTCTTTCTTCTGCCGGTGATTCGTCCCCTCTTGCCACTGATGGCTTTTGCCGCCGATCCTTTTCATAAATTGTTTGACCGCTCGCGCCGGAAAGAGCAGGAGCTGGAGAACGGCGATGAAGACGAGGAACAGGATGCGGGCGACGACATTCAAGCGCTGATTGATGTCGGCGAGGCCGAAGGAATACTGGAAGAAGAAGAGGGCGAACTGATTCATTCGATCCTCGAGTTTGGCGACACTTGCGTCAATGAAGTGATGACTCCGCGACCGGACATTGTTGCCGTGGCGGCGGGCGCGACCGTTCGCGAAGCACGAGACATCATGATCGAATCGAAGTATTCCCGGCTGCCTGTATATCGGGAACAAATCGACAACGTCGAAGGGCTAATCTACGTGCGCGACCTGCTCCAGCACTGGGCGGAAGGCAGTGAAGACGGCCCGATCTCGCCGCTAGTACGCCCGGTTTATTTTATTCCGGAGACCAAGCCCGTTGCCGAACTCCTGGAAGAAATGCAGAAGGCCCACGTGCAGCTCTCGATGGTAATAGATGAGTATGGCGGTGTTTCCGGTCTGGTTACGGTTGAAGACATACTCGAGGAGATCGTCGGTGAGATCGAAGATGAAGACATCGAAGGTGATGAACTCAACGAGATCGTGGCACAGGGCGAAGGTTGTTACGAAGTGCTTGGCTCGACCGAGATTGGAAAAATCGAGCGGCTCTTCGACATGGAAATTGAGGCTGATGATTTTACGACTATCGCCGGGTTGGTCATCAATGAGTCAGGCAAGGTCCCGCAAACAGGCGAGCGTCTGACTTTTCGCGGACTCGAAGTGGAAGTGCTGGAAGCAGACGAGCGGCGCATCGGCCGGCTCCGTGTGAAACGAGCTGCCGGTAACAATTCAAACGAAATGAGCCAGGCAACATAGGTCGGAGTCCAAACAGCGACCTCAGACTGCGCAGGAATAGACCTAAACTACAATGGCAAAGGGAACGAGCAAGTTTTTACAAGGACGAAGAATCGATCCGGCGCCGATAACTGCGCACACAACTCTCGCTGAGCTGGTCGACGAGGCGTTTCTTGCTTACAACGGCGCGCGATTGCGGGAAGCCTGTCAACTCTTCACCTTGAAGATGCTCGAGCCGGAAGTGACCGTCGGCATGTCCCTCACCGGCGCGCTCACGCCGGCGGGTTTGGGAATCTCGGCCTTGATTCCCCTGATCAAAGCCGGCTTCATCGATTGGATCATTTCGACCGGCGCCAATCTCTATCACGACACTCACTTTGGCATTGGCCTGGCAATGCATCAGGGCCGGTCAGACATCTCAGACATCGTTCTGCGCGAAGAGGAAGTTGTTCGCATCTATGACATCTTCTTCGACTACTCCGTTTTGCTGGACACTGACGCTTTCTTTCGCAAAATAATTTCCGCGAAAGAGTTTCAGAAGACGATGTCTACCGCCGAGTTTCATTACCTTGCCGGGCGTTACGTGCACGAGCGTGAGCGAAGGCTGGGCTTGAAAGATAAGTCGCTGCTCGCGGTTGCCTACGAGTATGCTGTGCCGATTTACACTTCATCTCCCGGCGATTCCTCCATCGGCATGAACGTCGCGGCGAAAGCTCTTCAGGGAAACAAACTCGCGTTTGATCCGTCTTTGGATGTCAATGAAACCGCGGCCATAGTGTTGGCGGCGAAGCGTAATGCGAGCGTCGGAAAGGCCGGTGGTGGTAAGAGTAGAAGCAAGAGCGGGACTGAAAAGCAACCAGGCCGCTCGGCATGCTTTATCCTGGGTGGCGGTTCGCCGAAAAATTTCCTGCTGCAAACGGAACCGCAGATCCAGGAAGTGCTCGGCATCGATGAACGAGGCCACGACTATTTTCTTCAGGTGACGGATGCACGGCCTGACACTGGTGGTCTGTCTGGCGCAACGCCGGGAGAAGCTGTCTCCTGGGGCAAGGTTGATCCGGAGCGCTTGCCCGACGCTGTTGTTTGTTATGTAGATTCGACGGTGGCGCTTCCGATCATTACGGCTTATGCTTTGGCCCGGCACGCTGCTCGCGAGCCGAAGCGCCTTTACGATCGCCGTAGCCAGTTCATGAAGCTGCTGATCTCTGAATACAAGAAATCGAAACGGCGTTGATTACAGTCAACAGGGAGAGGTAACCAAGTGAACATGGGACTAACACCGCCTAACGGCTACAAGGCACTTAAGTATGACTGCGATAACTGTGTCGCATACTGTTGCTCGGTTTATGAACGCGTCCAGGTCACGCCACGGGACATCAAACGACTGGCTACGCACTTCGGCGTGCCGCTAGAGGACGCAACCAAGCGGTTTACCAAGGTGTGGCGTAAAGAACGAATACTCCGGCGCAAAGCAGATCGATTGTTTGGACAGTCGTGTATGTTCCTGAATCAGGAGACGAGGAAGTGCACAATCTATAACGCGCGGCCGCTGGTCTGCCGTGAGTTTCCGGACACTTCGCGCTGCTCCTACTACGACCTGCTACAATTTGAACGCAAGCATCAGAACGACCCGGACGCCATTCCACTCGTAAAGATTACTTTCAAGAACGGCAAGGAAAAGCCATAGGTAGGACAGACATTCTGGTCTATCTCGCTTCTGAGCCCCTGACTCAAGACGGAAGGCACTGTCGTTATGCACGAATTGTTATCCAAAATGATCGGGAAGAAGATAGATGTCTACTGCGGTGGCGCATCCAGCTTACGCGGCGAGGTTGTGAAGGTCGAAGAAGGAGTGCTTCACCTGAAGGACAGCGACGAGAAAACGTGCTTCGTAGCCATAGATAAGATCGTGGTCGTTTGGGAAGCCAAAGACGAAGAGCATCGCGCCGGGTTCGTTTCGTCTCATCTGAGCGAGAAATGAAATAGCAGAAGCCCGACCATTAGGAAGGGCTATGATGAATGGAGCCCGCCCTCTGCCAGTGGGAGTTTTGCTTCTAAACCAAAACACCGGCGCTTGCCCAGGCGCTGGCGTTGTTGCGTAAGCGCGAAATTATTTTTTCAGTCAGTAGTCAACGGCGTCGGCATGGGAACGCGCCGAAAACCATCGATACGCGACAGCCAGTAGTCGTTGAAGGGCGCATAGACTACGCCGTGGTGACGCGAGGCGTGATAGAAGCCATGTTCGTCGGCCACGATGCCGACGTGCGCAAGATTGCTGAAGAAGACGAGCGTGCCAAACTTATATTGTTCTTCCGGAG
>JBGQJH010000351.1:0-3601 GCA_041498935.1 Pyrinomonadaceae bacterium
CCACTAAACGCAATGAAAACTATCGTTCGTCGCGGCCGCGGATACTGCTCCGCAAAAATGCGCGCGAGTTCCAACAACCCCGCGGTTCCGGAGGCGTTGTCGTCCGCGCCATGATGTATATCGCCTTCTTTCGGCGCCAGACTTCCTTCACCGCCGCGGCCGAGGTGATCGTAGTGCGCGCCGATCACGATTGTCTCGTTCTTGAGAGTCGGATCGGAGCCGTCGAGGATGCCGACAACGTTCCAGGCGGAGACTTCGCGGCGAATTAGGTCGGTGGAAAGTGAGACCGTAGCTTTTGGATTGTAGATGAGGAAGTTCTCCTTCATGGGATCGTATCCGGGCTGCGGCGCAACTTTCGCCTTTGAAACTCGCGCGACATCATTCTCCAAAGTTGCTAATTCCCTTGAACTACTCAAAGCAAAGAATGGCGCGGCGACTATTCGCGAGATGACGATCACCGGTAAGCCGGCGTCACCACCGCTGTTATCGTAATGCAGCGACGAAAGTCGATCCTCTTTTAAGTTGTCTTCATGGGCAATGATGATTAAAGCCTTGGCTCCTGCATTCCTAGCGGCGATCGCTTTCCAACGCACATCCTCATAACGCGCAAATTGGCCGTGTGGATTGTCGCCGTCAGGTGTGCCTGAAAACGCGATTGCTATCTTTCCCTTCACGTTAGGATCATAGTCATTGTAACTAAGCTCTGCGGCGGCAATACCGTAGTTGACGAAGACCACCGCAGCATTCTCTATGCTGTCGCTGGGCGAAAATCCTAATGGCATCCAGTCTTCGCCGACGCGAAGGTCATGTGACGGACCACCAGGCCCTTGAATCGAGAGCACATTATGTTTGCCAAGATCAATGCCAGCCACATACGGAAACTCCTGCAGGTAGCGGTTGGGAGAATCGGCTTCGAGAATCGACATGCCGGGGAGGTCTCGACCGATGCTGCGCCGCAGTCCGTAGCGCGAAAACTCACGCGCGATGTATTCGGCGGCGAGGTTAGCGCCAGGGCTTCCGGTGCGGCGCCCTTCGAGTTTGTCGGAAGCCAGATATTCGATGTGCGCACGCAGGCGCTCGACGCTGGGAACGTTCGTCGGCGCGGGCTGTTGTGCAAAAGCAACGCCGAGCGCCACGGTAACGATTAGTGCGAGGTTGAAAAACTTGCGATACATGGTGACCTCTTTGATTTGGTGGCGCCTTTGCTAAGGTGGTGCGTTGAATAAGTGGCGCGTTTGCGGCTTTGCCGCCGCACAGTGCGGAAAGGCTCTGCCTTTCCGTGACGATATCTGAACTATCAGGGCGAGGCTGCGCCTCGCCGTTGCGGGCAAGGATGCCCGCAGTCCCAGGTCAGTCGACCCAATCTGCAATGAACACGTTCGTCTCGCCGCGAATCTTAGCGTTGCGATTTGACGCGAAGACCAGTTTCTTCCCGTTCGGCGAAAACATTGGAAAGCCGTCGAAGGTGTCGTTGTAAGTAATGCGCTCGAGGCCGGTCCCGTCCACGTTGATTATGTAAAGATCGAAGTTGCGGCCCTTGGGATCGTCCATGTTGGAAGCGAAGATTACGCGCTTGCCGTCGGGGAAAAAATAAGGACCGAAGTTGGCTTTACCATTGTGAGTCACTTGCCGCTTATGAGATCCGTCTGCATTCATCAGCCAGATTTCCAGCGTCGTCGGCCGAATCAGGTTTTGCTTGAGCAGGCCCAGATAGTCTGACTTCTCTTTTTCCGTTTGTGGGTGATAGGCCCTGTAGACGATTTGTTTTCCATCAGACGACCAGAAGGGGCCGCCATCGTAGCCGAGTTCATTCGTCAAACGGCGAACGTGTTTCCCGTTTGAGTCCATCGTGTAAATGTCGAGGTCGCCATCGCGCAGGGAAGTGAACACGAGTTTGCCATTGCGAGAGATGGTTGTTTCCGCATCGTAGCCGGGCGCTGTCGTTAACTGTTTCAGATCGGAACCGTCTGGCCGCGCGGTGAAAATATCAAACGTCGGATAGACAGCCCAGACGTAACCTTTGGAAAAATCCGGTCGCGGCGGACATTCTTTTCCGCCCAGATGCGTCGAGGAATAGAGAATGCGCCGGCCATTCGGAAAAAAGTAAGAGCAGGTGGTGCGGCCGGCTCCGCTCGAAATCAGGCGCACATTCGTCCCATCCACATTCATGGTGTAGATCTGATCACACTCGTGCCCGTCACGCGTCGATTGGAAGATTAAATGCTTGCCGTCAGCCGAGAAGTAGGCTTCCGCATTTTCGCCGCCGAAGGAGAGCTGCTTGATGTTTTTGAGATGTTTCTCTTCCGGCAGCCGCAACAATTGATCCGCAAGACCGGAACGAAAGGACTTGCCAGTTGCGCCGAACTCCAAGAGAAGGCAAAGCGAGAATAGTCCCACAAAAAATATTTTCACTGATTTCATTTTAATTGGTGGTTGTCGTTTACAACTGAAACCGCAAAGGTCGCGAAGTTTACGCAAAGGGCCGCAAAGAAAACAAGACCCGGCGCTGTTTGCTCTGCGCTCTTGCGTACTTTGCGTGGTAGATCCCGTCCTGGAAGACTTACGTTGCCACAGCCAATGCTGCCGCTACCAGCCGCGCCTGTTCCGCCTGGTGAATCGCGTAGGATCCCGTTGCCGGACTCGCCGATGGCCCGCGACCGACGTAGATCGGGCGTTCGCAAGCGGGCAAGAGGTTCTCCAGTCGCTGCTCAACAAACGCCCAGCCACCCATGTTCTTTGGCTCTTCCTGCGCCCAAACAAGCTGTCTGGACGCGGGATACTTGGCCAACACTTCGCGCAGCCGCTTCCGTGGAAACGGATAAAACTGTTCCATTCTGACAATGGCAACGTGTTCGCTCCCAGAATTGGCCGGCTTCTTACGTGCTTCCGCAAGGTCGTAGTAAACCTTGCCGCTGCAAAGAACGACACGGTTCACGGCCTCGGAACTCTTCACCTCAGGATCGTCAAGCAAGGGTTGGAAGCCGCCACTGGTGAAGTTAGCAAGCGCAGACGCGGCGGCCGGAAGACGCAGCAAGCTCTTCGGCGTAATCACAACCAGCGGACGTTCCATGCCCGGCCTGACTTGCCGTCGCAGGAGATGAAAGTACTGCGCTGGCGTAGTCGGATAACAAACCTGGAGATTGTTCTCGGCGCAGAGTTGGAGAAAACGTTCCAGACGCGCACTCGAATGTTCCGGTCCCTGCCCTTCGTATCCGTGTGGCAAGAGCAACGTCAGGCGCGAAGTTTGCCGCCATTTATCTTCAGACGCGGCGATGTATTGATCGATGATGGTCTGCGCGCCATTGACGAAGTCGCCAAATTGAGCTTCCCACAACACCAGCGCCTCGCGCGCAACGACTGTGTAACCATACTCGAAACCCAGCACCGCTTCTTCGGAAAGTGAACTGTCAAAAACCTGGAAACGCGCTTCCGGGGTAGACGGGGATCGTAATTCAGATAGCGGCGCCCACGATCGACCCGTCTGCGTGTCATACAAAACCGCATGTCGCTGGCTAAACGTGCCGCGTCCTGAATCCTGTCCGCTCAAACGCACCCGACTGCCTTCGATGACCAGCGATCCGAACGCAATCGCTTCCGCAAA
>JBGQJH010000352.1:0-3600 GCA_041498935.1 Pyrinomonadaceae bacterium
AAAGCGGTGCCACCGGGCTAAAGCCGCGGTGTGAATGAGAGTTCACAAAGTCAGCATCGCTCAAGTCCGGCAGATGTCATCTGCGGCAAACTCTCAAAATTCCTAATGGCTAATTCGCAATCCGAAATCCGAAATCCGAATTTCGAAATTTCGCCGCTTCCCACGTTCTTCATTGATCCGCCCAGCGGCTGGACCTCGATCGGGCTGCGTGAGCTGTGGGACTACCGCGAGCTGCTTTACTTCCTGACGTTGCGCGATGTGAAGGTGCGCTACAAGCAGACCGCGCTGGGAGCTGCCTGGGCGATCATTCAGCCGGTCTTCATGATGGTTGTCTTTAGTTTGTTTTTTGGTCGTCTGGCAAAAGTTCCTTCAGATGGAATTCCTTATCCGATATTTACTTTCTGCGGGCTGCTGCCGTGGCAGCTCTTCGCACACGCGCTAACGGAGTCGAGCAATAGTCTGGTCGCAAACGAGCGACTGATTACCAAGGTCTACTTCCCGCGACTGGTGGTCCCGATTGCCGCGACGCTTGGCGGCCTGGTGGATTTCGCTGTGGCTTTCGTGATCCTGCTGGCAATGATGTTCTATTACGGCATCATGCCCACCTGGGCAATCGTGACGCTGCCCGCGTTTATTCTGCTGGCAATCATGACTGCGCTTGGTGTCGGCCTCTGGCTGTCCGCGCTCAACGTCAAGTATCGCGATGTGCGCTACACGATCAATTTCCTGATCCAGTTTTGGCTGTTTGCCACGCCTGTCGCCTACCCCAGCTCGATTGTTCCCGCGCGCTGGCGCCCGCTTTACGGACTAAACCCGATGGCCGGAGTAGTCGAAGGTTTTCGCTGGGCCTTGTTAGGGAATAAACCACCAGGCGCGATGCTGGCCGTTTCTGTCGCCGTCGTGATTCTGCTGGTCGTCGGCGGGCTCTACTACTTCCGCCGCATGGAACAGGAATTTGCCGACGTGGTGTGACGCGTTTCGGAATTCTCCGTGCAATCTCTTTATTTATGTCTCAGTGGTAAACACCTCCTCCCTTAAGTACGGCCTGGTGTGCTTGATCTGATTCCGGCTAATTCGGATGCTTTTCCACCTTCCAGTTTATGGCTGAGAAAACTTGGATGAACCTTCAGCCCGAACAGTCCACAACTCGGCCAAGTATTGCGGAATCGAGTAAGTGGGTTCTCACTGGAACACTTCTTTCGAAACCGATCCTACTTGTGACTAATGTTCTCCTGGCGCGATTGTTAGGGCCGGCGAATTTCGGCGTACTGGGTTTAGCCACCTCGATGGCTGTCACGCTGTCGCTGATCGCCAGCATAGGCTTAGGTGACGCGAGCTATAAGTACGTCGCCGAATACTACCGCTCAGACAAGGCTCGAGGAGCCCGCATGGCGGCCGTCATCGTGTGGAGCACGACGACTTTTTCAGCGATAGTGTTTCTCACACTGTGGCTGCTGCGTACGGTCTGGGTGCATAAGGTCTTTCCTTCTTCCGTCTCCTCGCTGGTGATTGCCCTCTGTCTTTGTCTTGCCTGGATGAATCTCCTGTTTGCGGTCTTAAGCGGTATCTTTGCTGGTCTCCAGAACTTTCGCGATTTTACGATCCTGAGCTTGTTACAGGCGATCGCATTGGCAGCACTGGCTTCAACACTGGGCTTTGGCGGCACGGTGGGAGCATTGCTGGCCTACGTTATCGGTTCAGCGTTGTGCATTGCGTGGGGCCTTGCAAGGTTGTTTAGAACGGACCGAGCACTAATTGGGTGGCCGGGTTTGAATTCATTTCGCGAGCTAAAGCAAATGCTAAACTTCTCGACTCCAATCTGGATCGGGTCCTTTGCCTTGAGCCCCGTGGTAACGTTCACCTTCATCCTACTTGCGAGGCAGCCAGGCGGCGATTCTCAGCTTGGGATTTTCAATACGGCAAATGGTTTGAGGATGATGATTGTGATATTGCCAAGCGTCATCGCGACGGTGATTACTCCAGCACTGATACAAGAAGGTGGCCTGAGCGGAGACCGAGATGCCTTTAGATCTCTACTCGACAAGAGTTTCTCCGCGATGGCTCTCGCGACCATCCCGCTATTGATTTTTTGTCTGTTCTTTAGCGATCTCCTGCTTTCAATTTACGGTAAGGCCTACGCCGGCTCATTCCGTCTTTTCATGCCTCTGGTTGCCGCAGCAGCAGTAGGCGCCGTTGGCGCTCCGCTCATCACCGTAATGATGGCAAAGAACAAGACCTGGTGGTCGCTCTTCTTTGGCTTTCTCAAGTCCTTGCTCCTGATCGTGTTGTGTTTTTGGTGGGTTCCGACTCACTTGGCGACCGGACTGGCGTGGGCTTTTTTCTTTTCGGAAGTCAGCTTTTATTTAATTGCCTTTGAGTTTTGCATTCAAGGCAATACGCTTTCTGCCGAGCTGCGCTCAACATTCTATTCCTCGACCCTGGCGATTGGTTTGCTACTTATGATGGCCCTCTGGCTTCCGTCACGGTTACGCTGGTTTTCGGCCATTCCTTTGACGATCCTGGCGGGAGTCTACATTCTCCGGAGCCAGGAAGATCTCGCAAAATGGCTTCCAAATATCGTGCCGCGGGCGTTGCAGCCGCGCGCCCAAAAACTACTCGCTCTGATCGCGTCTTGACCTCGTGCGTATCTGTCTCATAGCAGCAACACACGTTAGCCAAAATCCGCGCTTGCTTCGCGAGGCAGACTCGTTGAGCGAAGCCGGGCACGAGGTACGCGTGGTAGCACCATCCTTTAGTTCCGCATTGGCCGCACAGGACAATCGCCACGTAGCGCGGCGACAGTGGAAATACCACGCAGTCGACTATCAACCGGTGGGAGCGATGGGCAAGATGCGGTCGGTTCGTATTAGAGGAACACGGCGGCTGGCGCAGGATCTCTTCCGAATGACAAAGCTACCGATCCTATGTGAGCCGGGCTACACATCGGCACTGAGAGCGCTGGTTAGGACAGCGGCACGAGAACCCGCGGACTGGTTCATAGCCCATGCCCACCCCGCGTTGCCGGTGGCGGCCGCGGCCGCCAGGAAGTGGAATGCAAAGCTGGGTTTCGATTGCGAGGATCTGTTGGCCGCAAACGATCCGGAAACCGCTGACAGGGTGCTTCAGATCGAAAGGCGATACCTGCGGGACTGCGAGTATGTGAGCGTACCTTCAGCATGCCTGGGGCGTGAGCTTGTTAAGACTTACGGCGTCGAAGCCCCGATTGTACTTCATAACGTCTTTCCGCTAGCGCTTGCTCGTGGTCTAAAGCATCCTGCTGTTCGAACTGCCAACATGAAACTTCGCCTTCACTGGTTCGGGAAGACGATAGGATCCGGCAGAGGCCTCGAAGACGCCGTTGCAGCGGCGGGTATTTTGGGTGACAACGTCGAACTAACACTGAGAGGGAATTGGGCTGCTGGTTTTGAACCTGAGCTCGAGGCGCTGGCTCAAAGACACGGTGTCAATCTGATTATGTGCCCCCTGGTTGATCATGATGATCTTATAAATGCGATGGGACAGTTTGATGTTGGCCTTGCCCTGGAGCGGCCGGACCACGGGAATTATTCGTTGGCCCTGACCAACAAGATAGGTAGCTAC
>JBGQJH010000353.1:0-3583 GCA_041498935.1 Pyrinomonadaceae bacterium
CTATCGCGCCACTCGTGCCGAGCTGGAAAAGGTTCGCCTGCTGCCGGAGGCGGTCGACAGCATCATTGCTCGCGACCAGCATGAGAAGGCGGAAGCCGAGATTGAAAACGTGCGTGAGCTTGGCGGCGATATCCTGGTTCTCGACGATGGTGTCTACCCGTCAATGTTGAGAGAGATTTATGACCCGCCGATAACGCTCTACGTCAAAGGCGCCTGGTCGGAATGCCTCGAGCAGCCTTGCGTGGCGATCGTTGGTTCGCGAAAGTGCTCGACCTATGGACAAAACGCCGCCTCGATGCTGGCGCGGGACTTGGCGCAGCGGGGCGTGACGATCGTTTCTGGTTTTGCGCGCGGGATAGATGCGGCGGCGCATCGCGGCGCGATTGAAGGGCGCGGTCGCACGGTTGCCGTTATTGGCACCGGCATCGATGAAGTTTACCCCCGCGATCATAAGAAGCTCGGCGAAGAAATTCTGGATTCAGGCGGCGCTGTAGTGACGCAGTTTCCGTTAACGACTCCGCCGGTCTCGGAAAACTTTCCTTACCGCAATCGCATCATTAGCGGGCTGAGCCTTGGCGTCGTAGTGGTTGAGGCGGCGGAGAACTCCGGTTCATTGATAACCGCGCGACTGGCAATTGAGCAGAACAGGGAAGTGTTTGCGGTGCCGGGAAACATTACTTCGCGAAACTCTTTTGGCACTAACTATCTGATCAAAGGAGCCGGCGCGAAACTGATACAACAGTGGCAGGACGTCGCTGCCGAGCTGCCACCGCAAATCGCTGCACGAATTCTGCCGCCGCCCTTAAGTGATAAGAAGGATGAGAAAAAGAAGGAGAAGTCGCTGGCGGATCAGCTGGCGCTGGTGCCACAGGGACTGACAGGCTTTGAGCAATCAGTTTTCAAGTTGCTTTCGGCGGACAATCCAGCGCACATTGATGCGCTCGTGGATCAGAGTAGGCTGACGATCTCGGATTTGACAGCCGCACTGCTAACCTTGGAGATGCGCGACCTGGTAAGGGCACTGCCGGGAAAATGTTTCGTGCGGAAGATGTGATTGAACACAAACAGTGAATCGTAAATAGTGAATAGTGAATAGATGGCAAAGAATTTAGTAATAGTTGAATCGCCGGCGAAGGCGAAGACGATAAACAAGTATCTGGGAAAGGACTATCTGGTTAAGGCCTCGATAGGCCACATCAAGGATCTGCCTTCCAAAGGCCTGGGGGTTGATGTCGACGACGATTTCAAACCTACCTACGAAGTAATTCCCGATTCCAGAAAACGAAACAACAAGCGGATCGTGGCTGAGCTGAAGAAGGCTGCCAGAGAGGCAGACGCGATTTATCTCGCGGCCGACCCTGATCGAGAGGGCGAAGCCATCTGCCAGCATCTGGCGGAAGAGATTGTGCCGAAACGACCGGCGAAGCCGCACTTCCGCGTGATGTTTAATGAGATCACGAAGCGCGCGGTAAACGAAGCTTTCGAACACCCGCGCCAGATCGACGAGAACCTGGTTAATTCGCAGCAGGCCCGGCGCGTGCTGGATCGTCTGGTGGGTTACAAAGTTTCGCCGCTTCTTTGTCGCACGGTGGGCGGCAGGCTGAGCGCGGGACGCGTGCAATCGGTAGCGCTGCGGATGGTTGTTGAGCGTGAACGCGAGATCGAACGGTTCATCAAGACCGAATACTGGACGATAGCCGCAAATCTACGTGCTCAACTGCCGCCCGCTTTCGACGCCCGGCTATTCAAGATCGACGGGCAGACGGTCAAGACAGGCGGTTTTGATCAGGACGCCAAAGCTAACGAGGTATTGATCGGCGACGAAGCAAAGGCCGGCGAGATTGTCGCCGAAGCAAACCGGCAAACTTTCGTAGTAAATGAAGTAACGAAGAAAGAGCGCAAGCGTAATCCGGTACCAGCTTTCATTACTTCAAAACTGCAACAAGAGGCGGCGCGCAAACTCGGCTTTGCCGTGAAGCGCACCATGATGATTGCGCAGAAACTTTATGAAGGCGTAGAGATCGGCGCTGAAGGCTCGGTTGGTTTGATCACCTACATGCGCACCGATTCCACGCGCGTTTCGGATGCGGCCTTGAATGAGGCGCGCGATTTCATCAGCGCGCAATATGGCGCGCCTTACCTGCCCGAAAAAGCAATTCACTATCGCTCGAAAAAGGGCGCTCAGGACGCGCACGAGGCGATTCGTCCTACCGAAGTCACGCGCACGCCAGATTCTCTCGCCAGCTATTTGAACAAAGACGAGTTGAGACTCTATCGCCTCATCTGGCAACGCTTCGTCGCTTCGCAGATGACACCCGCCGTCTTCGATCAGACCACGATCGATATTGGCGCCGGACGTTTCATCTTCCGCGCAACCGGCTCGGTGCAGAAGTTTGACGGCTTCCTGAAGCTTTATCAGGAGGGCCGCGATGAGAAGACGGAAGAGGATGAGGAAGCCGAAACGAAGCTGCCGCCGGTAGAAAAAGGCGAGACGCTGGCTCTTAACAAGATCACGCCGGAGCAACATTTCACCGATCCGCCACCACGCTTTACTGAAGCGACGCTCGTCAAGGCCCTGGAAGAAAAAGGAATTGGACGGCCCTCAACTTATGCCGCGATCATGACGACGATCCAGGCGCGCGAGTACGTGGAAAAACTCGAGGGCCGTTTCCACCCGACCGAGTTAGGGAAGACGGTAAACGATCTGCTGATCGAAGGCGGCTTTGACGATCTCTTTAATGAGACTTACACCGCGCGAATGGAGGAGGAACTCGATTCGATTGAGGAAGGAAAGCTCAAGTGGACCGATGCGCTGCATGAGTTTTATGGAAAGTTTAAAGACGACCTTATCAAGTTCACCAAATATACCAAGGGTATTAAGGACGTAGAAACTCCCACTGATGAGGTCTGTCTTAAATGCGAAACAAAAGGGATGGTGCGGAAATTTGGCCGCTTTGGTAAGTATCTCAAGTGTTTGCACTGTGGCGCGTCGCGTGATGCCGAGCCGAAAACTGGCTCTAACGGCGGTGCGAACGGGACGGAGTCTGGCCAGGGCGGGGAAGAGGTTGCCGAGCCGGAAGCTTGCGAGTTGTGCGGCAAGCAGATGCAGTTGAAACGTGGACGCTTCGGCCCGTTTCTTGGCTGCACGGGTTATCCCGAGTGCCGCAACATTCGTAAGATTGCGAAAAGCGGTGTGGCAGCGCCCGCGCCAGTGCCTTTAGATGAGAAGTGTCCGGTGGACGGAGCTCAATTGGTGCGACGCTTCGGTCGTTACGGAGAGTTTATCTCCTGCTCAAACTATCCGAAGTGCAAATACATCAAACAGGAATCGACGGGTGTTAAGTGTGCGCGGCCCGGTTGTAAGGGTGACCTGGTGGTCAAGAAGTCGAAGCGCGGTAAAGTGTTTTATGGTTGCGCCATGTATCCCGATTGCGATCGAGTTTATTGGGACAAGCCGGTTGCGGAAGCCTGTCCAAATTGTAATGCCCCGTTTTTGCTCGAGAAGACTACGAAGAAGCAGGGCACATTTCGTCACTGCGCCAACGAAGATTGTGGCTATAGCTCCAACAAGGGCGCAGTTGAG
>JBGQJH010000354.1:0-3575 GCA_041498935.1 Pyrinomonadaceae bacterium
CTGACCACTGACCACTGACAACCGACAACTGACGAGTCATGTATTGTCCGCAATGTAGCACCGAATCATCCTCCGCCCAGCAATATTGCCGGTCATGCGGAGCCAACCTGAAGGTGATTGGCAAGGCGGTTTCGCTCAGCGAGGCCATCGCGCGAAGTGATCGTGGCCCGCTGCCGAAGATCAAGGAAATGATGAAGAGCCTGAAGATTGAGCATGTATCTGATGAGATTTCCCGCGCCCTGGAGCAGATGAACCAGGAGATTGTCAGAAATTCTGGTTCGCTTGCGAGGGTAAAGGCCCGGCATCTCGAGAGGCTATCGCGTCGCGGGAGGAAAGAGAAGACCGCACAACAGCGGAGAGAGGGGCATATTGTTCACGGCCTGATTTCACTCTTCAGTGGCGTTGGTCTCATGACCTTCCTCTACTTTCTTTCGTCAGCGCTAATTTTGAAACTGCCTGAACATTTCGTCGCCCAGGCCCCTTTTGAAATCGAACCGGTGGTTCGCATCATATGGCTGGTGGGTTTGATTCCAACGCTTACGGGCGTGGGCCGCATCCTCGCCGGACTCACGATCCGGCCTGAGCCGACGCCATTGGTGGAGTTCCCCGCTGAGTCGACTCCCGCGCAGTCGACTGAAACAAACGAGCTTCCTCCTCGATACGAACCGGCGAGCGTCACCGAACGGACTACGAACATCCTGAATCGCGGTCGCTAATCCGCAGAACTCCAGTCCAAAGTCCAAAGTTCTAAAGACCAAAGACCAAAATCCTTTACCAAGTCCTGTTATTCAACCACTTCGCGTGCAAAGTATATCCTGCATTTGACATATAGAGAGCGCTAGCGTAAGGTGGGTGTCGAACCGAGTCCAGCTTACTCCGCTCTCAGCTCCTCTGGGATCTTCCAGATCACCTGATAATCCACAGCTCAACACAGAAAGCCAGGGCGTCATACGTTCCCCAACCAGTCCGTTCCCCAATCAATCCGGGACCAGTGGCGAACCAGGACGACAAGGCGAACCATGACCATAAGGCGAACTTAGAAAGCCCCGGAAAGAGAATAATCAGATTATGACGACAAAGATCACACCATTACATGACCGCGTTCTAGTGAAGCGCATTGATGAAGGCGAACAGGTGCGCGGCGGCATCATTATCCCCGACACCGCCAAAGAGAAACCACAGGAAGGCGAGGTAATTGCTGCCGGCGAAGGCAAGTACAAAGAAGACGGAACGCGCCAGCCGCTGGATGTTAAAGCCGGCGACCGCATTTTGTTTGGCAAGTACACCAGTTCTGAAATCAAGATCGACGGTGAAGAGCTGCTGATCATGCGCGAGGACGAGATTCTCGGAATCATCACGCGCGCTGGTGCGGCTGCCGGCGGCAAGAAAAGCAAGTAACAACAGTGAAAAGTGACGAGTGAAAAGTGACAAGTCAAAGCCGACTTTTCAATCTTACTTGTCACTCGTCACCTGTCACTAAATTCAGTTTTTGATTTTAGGAGAAAGATAACAAATTATGGCAAAGCAAATAACACATGGCGAAGAGGGACGTGCGGCAATTCTGCGTGGCGTTAATCAACTCGCCGACGCAGTGAAAATCACGCTCGGCCCGAAAGGACGCAACGTCGTTCTCGGTAAGGCGTATGGCAGCCCGACGATCACCAAAGACGGCGTGACCGTGGCGAAAGAGATTGAGCTTAAAGATGCGATGGAGAATATGGGCGCGCAGATGGTGCGCGAAGTGGCCTCCAAGACCAGCGACGTCGCCGGCGACGGCACTACCACGGCAACCGTGCTGGCCCAGGCGATTTACCGCGAAGGCGTCAGGACCGTCGCCGCCGGCGCAAACCCGATGGCCTTGAAGCGCGGCATCGACAAAGCAGTTGAGCGCGCGACTGTGGCGATCAAGAAGCTGTCGAAGCCAGTCGCGGGCGACATGATTGCGCAGGTCGGAACGATTTCGGCCAACGGCGATGCCGCCATTGGCGAGTTGATTGCCGAAGCGATGGCGAAGGTCGGCAAAGACGGAGTGATTACGGTTGAAGACGCGAAGACGATGGAGACGGATTTGGAATTTGTCGAAGGGATGCAGTTTGATCGCGGCTACCTGTCGCCTTACTTCATCACCAATGCGGAAAAGATGGAAGCCGTGCTCGAGAATCCGGTGATTTTGCTACACGAAAAAAAGATTGCTTCGATGCGAGACTTGCTGCCGATTCTGGAGCAGGTCGCCAAGTTGGGCAAGCCGATTCTGATCGTTGCGGAAGACGTTGAAGGGGAAGCCCTCGCAACACTCGTGGTTAACAAACTGCGCGGCACGATCAACGTGGCGGCAGTCAAAGCGCCAGGCTTCGGCGACCGCCGTAAGGCCCTGCTCGAGGACATTGCAGTCCTAACCGGCGGCAAAGTGATTAGTGAAGACCTCGGCATCAAACTCGAAAACGTCAAAGTCGAAGACCTGGGACGCGCTAAGAAAGTCACCATCGACAAAGACAACACGACCATCATCGATGGCGCCGGCGACACAAACGCCCTGCGCGCCAGAGTGAAGACGCTCAAGACGCAGATTGAAGACACCTCGTCAGACTATGACCGCGAGAAACTGCAAGAACGTCTCGCGAAACTCGTCGGCGGCGTGGCAGTGATTCGCGTTGGTGCAGCCACTGAAACTGAACTTAAAGAGAAGAAGGCGCGCGTTGAAGACGCGATGAACGCGACCCGCGCGGCGGTTGAAGAAGGCATCGTGGCGGGCGGAGGCGTGGCCCTTATTCGGGCCGCCAAGGCTTTGGACAAGTTCAAAGCATTCGAAACAAATGAAGACGGCGAAACGATTGGCGATGAAGACGAGCAGATTGGCGTCAACATCATCAGGCGCGCGCTCGAAGAGCCGTTGCGTCAGATCGTACAGAACGCCGGCCAAGAAGGCGCCGTGATTGTCGAGAAAGTTCGCGCTAGCAAAGACCCGAACTTTGGCTACAACGCCGCCACTGAAACTTTTGAGGACCTTGTGGCCGCGGGGATTATCGATCCCGCGAAAGTCACGCGTTGCGCGTTGCAAAACGCCGCATCAATCGCGGGCTTAATGCTAACAACGGAAGCCCTCATTTCTGAGCTACAGGAAGATGACAAGCCACGGGCAATGCCCGGCGGCATGGATATGTAAGTCCCAACGTCCTTTAGCAAATTGGGAAGCTACCATGTTCGCATGCGGCTTCTGTTATGTCCCCAAAGGGGAAAAGGTAAGAAACTATGACTATGAAACTTTATGTCGGTAATCTCGCGTTCCAAACTTCGAGCGAGGAACTGCAAACACTGTTCGCGCAAGCGGGCACGGTCGAAAGCGTATCCTTGATTGAAGATCGCGAAACAGGTCGCTCACGCGGCTTTGGCTTCGTTGAGATGTCAACGAAGGAAGAAGGCGCTGCTGCTATCCAGCAGTTCAACGGTAAGGACCTGGGCGGACGGGCGCTGAACGTCAACGAAGCCAAGCCACGCGAAGATCGCGGCGGCGGTGGCGGCGGTCGCAACGGCGGCTCGCGTTACTAATTCCGCAGCTCGCAAGTAATTGCGACTGA
>JBGQJH010000355.1:0-3561 GCA_041498935.1 Pyrinomonadaceae bacterium
AAGATTTCGCGATTGCCGTCTTCATTGTTTCGCGCATTGGGATTCAGGGTTCCGTCGGGGTTCCTCGAAGGTATTTTTTCGGTGGCTACATCTCCATTGGATTCGAACACGACGAAGCGGCCGTTGGCGGTGATGTCCCCCGCGAAGGCATAAAAACCCGCCGGACTTGAGGTCAACTGAAACACGAATGGATCAGGGGTGGCGCTGGCAGCCTGCCCCTGCGCACAAGAAAACGCGCCAAAGACGATCAGGAGCGCGGCAATAGCGCACTGAGAGCGAAAGACAAGCTTCACAAAAATCCTCCGAGATAAAGACGCAGATCAGAGCAGATTAGATGCCCCCCGGGGAGCGAGCAGCAACAATGCGCGGGCAAAAAAGATCTCTTTCCGACACCCGGCGTTAAAAGAACCGACATTTTACGCAGAGAGCAAGCTAACCGCAAGCGGCCATAAGTCTGAGGAAGTGTCGTAATTTGCAGTGTATTCTCCGCGTAACCTCTATGTCCTCTACGAAGCAAAGGGAAAGGGAGCGACGGCGCTGACTTCTTCCTTTGCCTTACCGCCCGGGTCCGCGGGCGTCTCGCCCGCAATGAGTGCGAAGCGAAATGAAAGCTTCTGTCGCCAGGCTGCGCGCCTGCGGCGCGTTTGCGGGCGGGAGGCCCGCGCTCCCGGGAAGTGGCTTGCGTTTCCTCACTTCTGATACATTCAGCGCATGAGCGTAGCCCTGCGCGTGGAAAAAGTTTCGAAGCAGTACCGTATTTACGAACGCCCGGGCGATCGCCTGAAGGAATCGCTCACGCGCGGACTAATGCGCCGGCACAGGGAATTCTGGGCGCTGCGCGATGTCGACTTCGAGATCGAGTCGGGGACGACCGTTGGAATTGTCGGACCTAACGGTTGCGGCAAGTCGACGCTCCTGCAGATTATCTCGGGCACGCTCGCGCCGACGCACGGCGACATTTGGCATGAGGGACGAATCGCGGCACTGCTCGAATTGGGCGCCGGCTTCGATCCGGAGTTCACCGGCGTCGAGAATGTTTACATGAACGCGAGCTTGCTGGGATTCACGCGACGAGAAACCGATGGGCTGTTCCCGGCCATCGAGCGCTTCGCTGAAATCGGTCCGTTTCTTTATCAGCCCGTCAAAACTTATTCGAGCGGCATGTATGTTCGCCTTGCTTTTGCCATCGCGGCCAGCGTAGAGCCTGACATCCTGATCATTGATGAGGCGCTCGCCGTTGGCGATGCGGTTTTCCAGCACCGTTGCCTGCGGCGCATCAATGAACTCCACGAGCGCGGCGCCACCGTGCTTTTCGTTTCGCATGATGCCGCTGCGGTGCGCGCGCTGTGTTCGCGCGCCATTCTTCTGCGAGCGGGCAGCGTCATCGCCGATGGCAAGCCGGTCGATGTGCTCAATCTCTATCAGAAGATCATTATGGAACGGGAACAGGCATACGAGGCTGAAGCGGGCGCGCTAAAGTCAGAACCAACCCAAAGCGACCTGAGTCTTGCCCCTATTAGCTGCGCCTACCGGCACGGCGACGGGAGCGCTGAGATCATCGGAGCGGAATTGACGGACGCTGCGCACGCCCGCGTGGAAATCGTCGACAGTGGTGAGCCGTTAACGTTGCGCGTGCTGGCGCGCTTTCATCACGACGTGGACGATCCCGTCATCGGTTTTCTCATCCGCAACTCCCACGGCATACATGCGTATGGCACGAACACGAAAGAGCAACAGATAGAGTTTGGCGTCGTGCGCCGTGGCAAGGTAATCGAAGTTAGTTTTTCTTTCGATTGTTGGCTTGGAGTCGATCAGTATACGATCTCGCTGGCCGTCCACAGTCGCGACGGACAGGCCTACGACTGGCTCGATGCGGCCCTGTTCGTTAGAGTCACGAACATGATCTTGACCGAAGGGATCGCTAACCTGAATGCCAGTGTGACGACACGTCACCGCGCTCTGGGCCCTGACGCGTTAGAGCGGGATAGCGTCGCTGTCACTCCAGACCACGAGAGTGTGAGTTATGGCTGAAACGGAAGTTGAAAGCATTCTGCGCGAGCTACGCACGCGCGTCCTCTCTCAGCAACGCGCCGGTCAGGACGTCGCGGTTTCCGCAGCGGACCGCACGGCAATTGGAAACGCGGGCAATGGCGCAGCGGACGCCGGTGTCGCGCGATCAGGCGCCAGTGAAACTACAACCGCTGAAAACCTGGTGCTCATTGGTTCTTATTTGACGACCACGGCCCGCGCGTGGGACCGGCTGCCGCCGCTGGTGAGTAATCGCAGCGGACTCGCCGCCAGGCTCGAACTCTGGCTGAAGCGGCGACTTAGAGCCGGGACCCGTTGGTTTACCTGGGAACAAGTGAATTTTAATGCCGCCGTCCATCACGCGCTGCGCGACCTGCTACCGCTGTTCTCGGCTTACGAGCAGGAGTTAAGAAAGCAGCGCGCGAGAAGTGATGCAAAAGCGGAGGCTCAGCGAACTGAGCTTGAAGAGCAACGGCGAGCGATCGAGGCGCAACGAATTCAAGTGGATGCCCGACTCGCCGAACTGGTCAGCGAACTGCGCGAAGGCGACGAGCGCTTGCAAGCTGAACAACGCGTCTGCTTCAAGCAACTCGCACTTGAGACCAGCGAGGGCGCAGTGCTCGAAGATCGCGCACGCCGCAAGACCGAAGCTTTGTTGGAAGAACTAACACGCCGCGTCGACCAGCTGGAAGGTCGTAAATCGTGAATCGTAAATCGTAAATAGATGCGCCATCGCCCCCAATGCAGGTGATTCCGGCAGGTCCTCCGGAGCCGCTTTCCTATTCACGATTTACGATTCACCATTTACTTCTTAGATATGCCTTCATCTAAAGAAAACCTATACGATCGCGCCGGCATCACGGACGTCGCAGAGTTTTACCGCACCAAGTTCGTTTCCGATGAGGTGCTCGACGCGCGCTACTTCAAGGCGCTCGATCGTTTCGACATTCGCTTCGCGCGGACGATGTGGATTTACGACAACGTGCGCGCCGGCTCGAGCGTCCTCGAACTTGGCTGCGGGGCGGGTATGCTGGCGCTGTTGAAGCGCAAAGGAATCGCGCTCACCGGGGTTGACCTGTCAAACCTATGCGCCCTGGCCGCCCGCCGCAACGGTTATGACGCGACTTTCGCCGCTGAACTTTCTCATTTGCCTTTTTCCGATGCCAGCTTCGATTACGTTGTCAGCCTGGACGTGCTCGGCCACGTTGCGGCAGAAGAAAAAGATGCGGTCCTCGCTGAAGTCAAACGCGTGCTGCGTCCCGGGGGCGTCACGCTGCATGGCATTGAGTGTACCGACCGCTCGGCGCAAAAAAGCTACGACGAAATGACCGCGGACGAGCTACGCCGTTTCATCGAAGTTGATGGCCACGTCGGCCTTGAAGAAGAGCAGGAACATGCCGACAGATTCCGTAAGTTCTTTCCACACGTTGCCTGGGAGCCGCGTTACGCGCTTTGCCTCAGCAGCGAAGAGTTTCTCAAACAGGCTGATAAGTATGGGCTGGCTTTCGAGGACGACTTTCTCGACTACCTGCG
>JBGQJH010000356.1:0-3552 GCA_041498935.1 Pyrinomonadaceae bacterium
CCTTTAACCCGGCAGCGCGCGCGGCCCGGTAACGACGCTCGCCCGCAATAATCATCCACCGACCGGTCGCGCGTGAGGGCTTAACCAGCAAAGGTTCCAGCACGCCCTTCTCTGCGATTGAGGCAGTGAGCTCGGTCAAGTTACCAAAGTCGACGCGCGGTTGTTCCGGATTTGGATCGAGCTTATCCAGGCCAATCATACGTCCCACTGCTGCGGGCTGATGCTGCGACAACTCCTCTACATAGTGGGAGTCGTGGCGCATTTGAAGTCCAGTCGGCAGTCCCCTTTTAGACACGTTTCATTACCTCGTCACATAGATTTGCATATTCGATCGCGCCTGAAGAATTCGGCGCAAAGCTAAAGATCGACTCCTTGTAGGCGGGCGACTCTTCCAGTCTGACGCTTTTGGTTATCACGGTCTCAAACAATTTCGGTCCGAATACCTTCTTGATCTGTTCGTGAACCTCGCGCGCCAGCGTAGTTCGTTTGTCATGGAGCGTCACCAGCACACCCAACAGTTCCAGGCTTGGGTTTGGACGCGCCTTCACCTTCTCGATGGTTTCGAGCAAATCGTCAGTGCCTTCCAGAGCGAAGTAGGACGACTGAATTGGAACCAGCACGTGGGTGGCCGCCACCAGCGCATTTACCGTTATCAACCCCAGAGTCGGAGGCGTGTCGATCACAATCACTTCATACTGGTCGCGGAACGGACCCAGCCGATCCTTGAGGCGAAATGGAGCATCAAAATCGCCAACCAATTTCGACTCCAGTTTTGCCAGATTGATGCGCGCGGGAACGATGTCCAGCCCCTCTACCGGGGTGCGGTAAACTGCCTGTTCCACCGGCGCCTGCCCGTCGGTCATTAGTTCATAGGCAGACCGCTCCACGGAAAGCGGGTCAAGAAAAGAGATTGAGCTATTCGCCTGGGGATCCAAATCCAGAAGCAGGACACGTTTGCCAAGTCTGGCGAATGCAGCAGCCAAATTGATGGCGGTAGTAGTTTTTCCCACGCCACCTTTTTGATTTGCGATCGCAATTATCATTCGTTACACACCGGCAAAAGTTTCGAACAGTAATCCATTCACAGCAACCTAACAACTTTTGCTAACCGTCTAACCTGCTTACATCGGAAGGTCGCCGGCTTCGCCGATTACATCCGGCCACTCTTCCTCGCCCAGAGCCGACTCTTCCCCGCCCTCTTCCTCGGACGGCACCGTGTTTCGGGAAGCCTTAATCACTTCCTCGTCAACATAGATTGGACAATCCGCGCGCAGCGCGAGGGCAATTGCGTCCGAGGGCCTGGAATCAAGCACCATCCGGTTGCCATCACTCATGCGCATTTCAATGACGGCGAAAAATGTATTGTCACGCAAACTGGTTACGACCACTCTTTCCACTTGAATGCCGAGCTCGATAATCAAGTTGCGCAGAAGGTCGTGAGTCATCGGTCGCGGAGGTGCGATCTTTTCGATTTCAAGCGCGATCGCATTGGCCTCGTAGGCCCCCACCCAAATCGGTAACATCGTGTCGCTCTCGACGTCCTTCAAGATTATGATGGGAGTACCGCTATTAGGATCCATCATCAGCGCTCTGATTTTTACTTCAATCTCCATAAATCGATACCTCTGCTCCAGCACCCCAGCGGGGCTGTCCTGCCGGGGACACCACAGTCTCGCCCTGGGTCCAGTTCGTCTGCTTACTGATCAATTCGCCGTAAAGGCTGTACGGCTTAGCCTGCGAAATCAACACGTCTACTATCTTTCCGGGTTGTGTTTGCCGGGCGCTGAAGTTGACCACTTTGTGGCAAGTTGAATGGCCCGTCATGTCGTCGTTTGATCTAGCGCTCTTCCTTTCGACCAGCACGCTCACGTTGCGACCCACGTAACCGTTGTAAATCTGGCGCTGCATTAACTCCTGCAAATCCTCAAGAGCAATGAAACGCGCTGTTTTCTCGGCTTCTGGTAATACATCCGCCAACGCCGCCGCGGGCGTCCCCGCTCGCTTGGAATACTTAAAGATGTACAGTCCGTCGTATTCACACGTGCGAACCAGTCGCATCGTTTTCTCAAAATCCGCTTCAGACTCGCCGGGAAAGCCAACAATGATATCGCTGGTCAGCGATAGACGGCGTTTCGAGCGCTTGATTGCGTCTACGCGGCGCAGATAGTCTTCCACGGTATGGCCGCGCCGCATCGCTTTCAGTATCCGGTCACTTCCTGACTGCACCGGCAAATGGATCCAGTCGCAAAGATTTGGATACTCCTCAATCGCCGACACTATATCAGGATGGAAGTCTCTAGGAAACGATGTCGTGAATTTGATTCGCTCCATCCCGGTAGCGGCAACGGCTCTCAGCAAGCGCGAGAAAGGCGTCGCGCCCGCATAACTCTCCAGACCTTGCGGCAACTTCGGTCGATAGCTATTCACGTTTTGGCCGATCAGGTGAACTTCCCGGTAGCCAAGCGAACGAAGCCTCCGCACCTCGGCAACAATTTCCAACGCGTTACGGCTCTTCTCACGTCCGCGCGAGTAAGGAACAATGCAGAAGGAACAAAACTTATTGCAGCCTTCGATGATTGGAACAAAGGCAACATAAGGGGAACGTCTCTCCGCCGGCGACACATCCCAACGCTCGCCTTCCAGGCGCTCGTCTAAATCGATCACCGACGCTTCCCCGCCCCGCGCACGTTCAATCAAAGCTGGTATGCGGTCAGTCGCGCGCGTGCCGATGATCAGATCGACGGCCGGAGCATTTTGGAAAATGGCGTCACCTTCAAGCTGCGCCACGCATCCCATCACACCAATTAGCGGCTTCTGTTGGCCGGAGTTCTTCGCCCGGTTGCGAATCTCCCCGATTCTCCTGAAGACTTTTCGTTCGGCACGTTCCCGCACTGAACAAGTATTCAACAAGACTACGTCCGCGCCTTCCGCAGAAGCGGTCAGATCGTAGCCGGCTTTACGCAATCCGGTTGCTGCTCGCTCCGTGTCCGCGACGTTCATCTGGCAACCAAACGTCTCAATGTAAACTTTGGATTTCATGCAAAACTATGGGCAAACTCAAGTGCGCGTGTAGTCTAACAGAAACTGTAAGTCAAACGCGATACCGGGATTTTTGCATCTGCGTTCGCGAATCCGCTCAGCTTGACCCCTACTTATTCGGCTAGTAGGATGGCGCTCGAGTTTCCAAGTCCAAAAGATATTGAGAGGTCCCTCATGTCCTTCAACAAGGTGATTCTTGTCGGAAATCTTGGCCGCGATCCGGAACTACGTTACACGCCGCAGGGTACGCCCGTTTGCAGTTTCAGCATGGCTACGAATGAACGGCGCAAAGACAAGACCGGCGAGATGCAGGATCACACGACGTGGTTTCGCGTCACCCTGTGGGGGCGCCAGGCAGAGACCGCCTCACAATACTTGACGAAAGGTCGCCCGGTTTATATCGAAGGCAGGCTGCGTGTAGAAGAATGGACAGATCGCGACGGTAAGCCGAGGCACACACTCGAGGTCCACGCTACAGACATGCAATTCATCGGCGGCGGTAGAGGAGAAGAG
>JBGQJH010000357.1:0-3532 GCA_041498935.1 Pyrinomonadaceae bacterium
CAACCGTCACATCCTTCGCGAAGCGCTGCGAGATAACTACCTGATAACAATCGCCGGCCATGATGTGCTCCTTCACATCGCGCACGGCTTCCTGAAAATCTTCTCGAGTCCAGTTTGAACGAACAGTTGTTTTCTCGAGATCGCGCGGCTGTGAACCCCTGGCTGGCGCTGTCGGTTGAGCCGGAGACGTTAAGAGTTTCTCGATGCGCTCTGTCTCCTGCACGGCTGTCTCGTAGAGTTCTTGCAAACGGATGACGCTCGAGCCCGCCTCTCCGGTGAAAACTACGGAGACGATTCTTATCTGCCGCTGCGCGCGGTCAAATGCCACGAGCGTGCGGTAGAACATCAAGAGAGCGTCATCGCGTCGCTCGTCGCTGGGAGAATTCTTCCGGGAATCGCCCGCGGCCGTCCTTTTCAGCGCCGGTTCAAACCAGTTTGCGGCTCCATAACCAAGGTAACCGACCGCGCCGCCTGCAAGCGGACCCAGGTCGCCGCGGCTTGCCAGTTTGTTTTGCTGAAAGTGACGCCGGAGGTAATCTGTCACGCATTCGGGACGCGTTTCGATCACTCCCTCTTTCTCAATCGTCGTCTCGTCGCCTCGGCCGCGGACAATCATGTAGGGGTCCGCGCCGAGAAAGGAATATTTGGCCACTACTTCTCCGCCTTCGACAGATTCGAAGAGAAAAGCGTAGGGGACCGATAGGGCGACCTTCACAAACGCGCTAATCGGGTCAATCGGGTTCATTGATCCAGCCGCGATAGTCCTGGCCACGGCGACGACGTTGCCGCGCTTGGTTTCCTGCGCAAACTCCGCGAAGGTCGCCGGTTGAAGTTGAGAGACGGGCGAGTCCATTCAAGTCACCAAACTCCTCGTGGCAAAGGGGTCCCCAGCGGGGTAGCCCCGCTGGGGTGGTAGCTACCAGGCAACAAGAAACTTACGCAGCGAATCGGACATCGACTCAAACGAATCCGCGCAGAATAACACGGGCTGATAGTGTGTAGGGTCATACTCATGCCGCGAAGCTTGTTCGAAATCAAGTGGGCGAAGTTCTGCCTGGTGCATCGCCTCCAACTCCCCTGCTGATGATAGAAGCCCCGTGCCGTAGGCCTTCAACGCTCCATTTTCGCGGAGCACGCCAAACTCTATCGTGAACCAGTAGACGCGCGATAGCCGATTCAGAGCTTCCAGGGATGATGTGCGTTTGACAGCCTTGCCGAACAAGCGATTCAGTTCGGCGAGTCGCTTGCTCGCGAGCGTCACCGCGTGACCGACGATCTCATGGACGACATCCGGCTCCGGTGTGTAGAGCGGCGTCGAGTGATGCCGAATATACTGCGTGCAAAGAAATGTGCCCGAAGCGAGAGACTCCAGAAACACCCGTGGCTCAACCAGGCCAGCGACGGGCTCCAGACGGAAGCCGCTAATGGCCTGGACCTTTTCGTTTACTTCGCGCAACTGCGGAATGCGATCCGGCGCGAACGCCAACTGTCGCACGCACGCCAGATATTCCGCACACGCGTGGGCTTGATGCGCGGGCTCGAGCGCCTGCCAAACCGCCCGCCAAACCCGATGCTCCTCTGTCGAATAAGGCGCTTCCGGAATCGGTTGCCCGGGCTGATAGCTGAGCGCGAGTTGGGCTATGCGGTTGCGTCGCGCGCGATACTCCAGATCACGAAAGCCCGGATGGTCAGGACTTAGCTGAACAATTCGATTTCGATCCGCGGGAGTTTCATCCGCGTCCAGGGGGACGACCCGCATGTCAGCGTGGTCGGCCAGTAACGCATCCTGCTTTTCGACGAACATAACTAAAACCTCAATTCCTCGTAACGCAAACTGTTGGTTTGCTGGGAGCGCAGACATCCTGTCTGCCTCAACGTTCGTGGCCACGCAAGCAGGCAGGCAAGATGCCTGCGCTCCCAGCCTCTGTGACGCAAACTGTTAGTTTGCGTGCCGGCGACTTGTCAGTACCACCTGCGGTAGCGGTTGGGTCGTATTGTCAATCTCTTCAAGCGAAAAGTAGGATTAGACAAAAAGAACCGGCCAACCCCTCCTGCGTCGGAGGAAAGTGGCCGGTTCAAAAACTCTGTTCCCGAAACTCTATTGGTCGCTTAGATCATCTTACGTCATCCAACGGAACAGCCTTTCCCCTGCCTCTCCCTCCTCGGAGAGCCGCCAATAATAATATGGGTACAGGGTGCTGTGATTTCGGTCTTTCATATCCATTAATTCGAAACGACGATCCGAGCAGCAAGTTAGCCCGCAACCCTTCCGCTTGTCAACTCAAGTGCGATTCGGCGGTTTGGTATTGTTTTCTGTCTTCTGCCCACTGCCTACTGTTCCGCTGCCGCCATATCAGCTTCGCTGATGTCGAAGTTGGCGGAGACTTTTTGCACGTCGTCGTGGTCTTCGAGCGCTTCCATCAGCTTCAACATTTGTTTGGCCTCCGCCCCCTCGAGCTTCTTATACTCCTTAGCAACCATTTCGACTTCGGCCACGTGTGGCTCAACGCCGGCTTTCTTCACAGCGTCGAGCACACTATCGAAATCGGCCGGGGCAGTGATGATCTCGAAATTGTCCTCATCATCGCGCAGGTCTTCGGCGCCGGCGTCAGTGACGATCTCAAACAGCTCCTCCTCCGACTTGGCACTCTTGGGGACTACGATGTAACCCTTCTTCTCAAACATCCAGGCCACTGCGCCGGCCGCAGCCAGGTTACCGCCGTTCTTGGAAAACGCGTGGCGAATTTCCGCCACGGTGCGGTTGCGGTTATCAGTCATCGACTCAATTAACAACGCCACGCCGCCCGGTCCATATCCTTCGTAAGTGATCTCTTCGTAGTTAACGCCCTCCTCTTCGCCCGTGCCGCGGCGAATCGCGCGTTCGATCGTATCGTTGGGCATGTTGCCGGCCTTGGCGTCGAGTACGGCCTTGCGCAGGCGTGCGTTGCCTTCCGCGTCACCACCGCCGGAACGAGCAGCGACGGTTATTTCCTTGATGAACTTGGTAAACAGCTTGCCGCGCTTGGCATCGAGCGCGCCTTTCTTGTGCTTGATACTATGCCACTTCGAGTGTCCTGACATTTGCTAGGATCCTTATGGAATTAACTCTGTAAATTTGCAGGTTGGGAAATATACCACAGGAGTTAGCCGCCGATTAATAGATTGGCGCGGATAAGAAAGCGTAGTGCAGTCGTTTTCTCCGATTCGTATGATCCGCGTCAGTCGGTGGCTAGTTCGTCTATCGCGAGCGTTACTTCAACTGCTCATATTCCTTCCTGGCTTCAAGCAGAACCGGCAAATCTGCATCGGCGCCCTTCCAGGCCGCGAAGAAATCCTGATACTCCGTGCGACTCCTGGCCGTGTCCCCGTTGAGCGCCGCGGCGCGAGCAAGACCGAGATGTGCCAGCGCGTGCAAGGGCGACATGCCATCTATGCCGCGATGATCAATAATCTTTTGAAACTCCACCGCCGCTTCGTTTCCTGAACGTTGCTGAAGGTACATTCGACCGCGCATGTAATTGTTCATTAGTCC
>JBGQJH010000358.1:0-3529 GCA_041498935.1 Pyrinomonadaceae bacterium
ATAATCGAGGAAAAGAAGTAGTCTGGAGTTCGACCAAACATTCGTTATGTTAGAAATGGGAAAAACGTTAGCATCCTGTTTTGCTGGCTCGTTGGTTTGCGCGGCCGTTTCAGCACAAAATGGCCGGGTGAGCGAAACCCGAGAACGGTTCGCGTAAATAAGCTTAGGCTCGAATGCTGAACATGAAGAGCAGCGTGTAGAATAACCGGGTCAGGTGCAAGGCAACTGAGGAGGCGCTACAGTGGTTGATGAGCTGGACGAAAGCCGGGAAGGACCCGATGAGCGACGGCACCATGATCGTTCGCGGTTGATTGTCGACGTCTTCTTTGATGGTAAAGACGCAACCGGAGTGGCGAGCACCAAAGACATCAGCGTTGGCGGCTTCTACATGCACACGCAGGCAAACTTGCCCGAAGGGGCCGTGCTACTTGTTCGCATTCCTCTGAGAGAGGGTCACCAGATAGTTGCCCATGCGGTAGTGGTCTATAGCGAGCCGGCGCGCGGCGTCGGCCTCCGCTTCCAAAGTCTCTCGGAAGAGAATCGCGCGTTAATCGAAAGTGAGCTGGGAAGCGCATGAAAGTGCTTCACGAATAGGAGCCGGAGCCATGTTCGATCAATTCACGTTAGGCATTGAGGAAGAGTTTCAAATTGTCGACCCGCAAACGCGAGAGCTACGTTCACACGTCTCAGAATTCCTGGAAGAAGGCAAGATGATTCTCGGCGAGCAAATCAAGCCCGAGATGATCCAGTCGATGGTCGAGGTCGGCACCGGCATCTGCAAAAACATCCAGGAGGCACGCGCGGACATTACGCGCTTGCGCAGCATCATCTCCGGCCTGGCGGCCAAGACTGGTCTGGTAATAGTCGCCGCCTCTACCCATCCTTTCTCGCGCTGGCAGGACCAAAAGATTTACGACGACGAAAGATACGAGCTGTTAGTCGAGGAGTTGCAATCAGTCGCTCGTTCACTTTTGATCTTCGGCTTGCACGTCCATGTTGGAGTTGCTGAGCCCGATCGCCGCATTCACATCATGAATGCCGCGCGCTACTTCCTGCCCCACGTGCTGGCGCTGACCACCTCCTCCCCGTTTTGGATGGGCCAGAATACCGGTCTCAAGTCGTATCGCACCGAGATTTTCAAGAAGTTTCCGCGCACGGACATTCCGGATCACTTCGACTCCTACAGCAATTTTCAACGCTATGTCGATCTGCTGGTAAAGACCGGGTGCATTAACGACGGCAAGAAAATCTGGTGGGACCTGCGGCCGCATCCGGTTTTCCCGACGCTGGAGTTCCGTGTCTGCGACATTCCTACGCGGGTCGACGATACGGTGGCCATCGCTGCGCTGTTTCAGGCCATCGTCGCCAAGCTCACTAAGCTAATCGATCAGAATCTCGGCTTTCGCCTGTACCGGCGCATGTTGATTCAGGAGAACAAGTGGCGCGCCGTACGTTGGGGACTCGACGGCAAGATGATCGACTTTGGCAAGCAGAAAGAAGTGCCGACGCGCGATCTGGTGCTCGAGTTACTCGACTTTATCGACGACGTGGTGGATGAACTGGGGTCGCGCAAGGAGATCGAACACATTCACACAATACTCGAGCGGCGCACTTCAGCGGAAGAACAGCTCCGCGTCTTTAACGAGACGAAGGATCTCAACGCGGTGGTCGATCGGCTGATTGAATTGACGATGGAAAACGTACCCGTGACCACTGATTTCACCATCCCGGCACCGATGACGGCAGCCTCGACAATCTCGAAATAACGACCTCAGTACGTCGCGAGTGATCAACGCCGGCTGGGGCGCGCCTGTAAGTTAACGCGTCTTCCCGGCACTTTCACGGCCGCACATCCTTCTTTCTTTTGAATCCACTTCGCGCCCCGGGCGTTGATTTGCAGCAGGTCGATGGGCGGCCCGACGTATTCGCTGCGGGCCTCTATCTCAATCTCCACCAGACGTCGAACTCCCGTGGCCAGCCCATCCTTCCAGAAACCAGGACTGTCTTCGGGCAAGCCCTCAATTGCATCCGTCTCGCCCAGAAAACGAGTGACAACTTCGCCTTTACAATCAGCGAGGCAGTCGTCTGGAATGACCGTCACCCCGATGCCCCGCGCAATGAACGCCGTGCGAAACTGCCGCACAAAAACAACCGGCCGGTTGTGCTCGAAACCTGCGATCACGATCCTGAGAAAAGTTTGGCCCTCCAATTTAGTGTGAAACTCGTCCGCGGAGTCGTGCCTGACGCGAAGCAACTCGTCAAAAAGCTCTGCGGTAAGAAAGCCCGTCAGAATGTTCACTTTTTCCGCGGCGGTGGCGGCAGGCTTTAGTTGCAGCGCTCGGGTGGCGATTTCTGGAACACTAAAGCCCGTGGCCCGGTCTCTGAGCAGTCCCTCGAAAGCAATAAACAGATTTCCCACCTGTTGAATCTTGCAGACCTGGCTGTTTAGTTCTTTGCCGTACGTGTCAGTGACTTTGCTGTCGGCGCCGATGACAATCTCGTTAGCCGTGCGCGCGACGACGATGGTCGTGGCCTTTGCCAGGCCCGAGGGAACTATCAGGAGAACAGCGGTGATGCCCAGTAGTCTCAAAAAGATCTGGTTTGTGGTTGTCCGCATCATCATCCACGTGGTGGCCGCCCGCATAAGTGTCGACGCTATCTCCCGCTCTCATTTGTGGCTCGCCAGATAATACTGCCACAACATTCGCGCCGCTACTGAGCGATAAGGTCGCCACGCTTCGGCCAGGGCCGACAATTGATTCGCGTTTGGCCTGCTCGGAAGTTGCCTGAGTCTCGTAACCGCGACGACGAGCGCCAGATCGTTGACCGGCCAGATGTCCGGGCGGCGTAGCGCCATTAAGAGATAAACATCAGCGCTCCACGCGCCCAGTCCTTTTATCTCCATCAGCGCAGCCTTCGCTTCCGCATCACTCATCCGTGAAAGTTGCGACAGGCGCAAACGCTTGTCGGCCAGCGACTCGGCCAGATGCAGGCAATACGCTGTCTTCTGACGCGTCAGGCCAAGCGATTTCAGGTGAGCTTCGCCCAACTCGATCATCCGGTCTGGTCGGAGGGGAACTACATTCTTCCTAAGCCGCGCGAATATCGCTGCCGCTGACGCGAGCGAGACCTGTTGTTCGAGGATGATTTTGACGAGCGTAGAAAAGCCTGGCGGGCGCGCCCAGAGCGGCGGGGGCCCAAGCCTCTCCAGAATCGCAGCCAGATCCTTATCGCGTCTGGCGAGCTGCTTTGCGGCACTGGCCAGGGTCAACTCGGTTAATGCGTCTCTCGTCATTCCGGTCGGAGTTAGCGGAGGAATTGTTCTCGGGCAGCAGGTGACGAGCTAATTAGTCTGGCGCGCTAGCGCCAACTGAAGAAAGTTTTCGAAGAGGATGCGGCCGTCGCGAGAGTCGTTTTGGTGTTCCCAGCGCGTGCGGCTCTTGTTCCAGTCCTCGAAAGATTTTTCCAGGTGAAACTGAACGGTGTAGATAAGCTGACCGTCGCTGCGTTTGACCATCATCTGGTTCCG
>JBGQJH010000359.1:0-3510 GCA_041498935.1 Pyrinomonadaceae bacterium
CCATTCGGAGTGATGCGGCGCGGGCGAGTGAGCCACCCCGGCGGGCTCCGCGCCGGAGACCCCCAGGGCGCCCCGCGTAACTTACTTGATCGTTTTCACTGGCCCCGCGGGCTTGGGCGGCAACTTCACCGGCGTCTTGAGGCGCGCCATCACCTCGGCAATGCCGCGCTCGAGCTGCGGATCGCGCCCGGCGATTTCCGACTGTGGATCGTTCTCCACTTCGATGTCCGGATCGACCCCGTAGCCTTCAATGATCCAGTTGCCGTTTTCGTCCGTCAGGCCTGAACCCGGAACGAAGATTGTGCCACCATCAATTAGTGGCCCACGGCTGTTTATGCCAACCACGCCACCCCACGATCGTTTGCCAATCAATGGTCCCAGTCCCGCCTTGCGAAACATGTAAGGAAAGATGTCGCCGTCGGAGGCTGAGTTCTGATCAAGGAGCGCAACCATCGGCCCGATGAATACCGAGTCGGGATAGGTGTTCGCTTCATTGTCAGTGCGCGAATAGTTTAGTCCCAGCAATTTTCGCCGCAGCCGTTCGATGAGCATTCGCGAAACATTGCCGCCGCCGTTGGCACGCACATCGACGACCAAACCTTCCTTGCCAAGCTGCGGGTAGTACCACTTGATAAACTCGCGAATCCCGTTGGCCCCCATATCAGGAATGTGTATATAGCCGACGCGTCCGCCGGTAGCTTCTTCCACTTTGTGCCGGTTGTGATCCACCCAATCCAAATAAATCAGATTTGATTCATCGGTGATGGGACGATAGGAAACGAGGCGCGCGCCTTCGAACGAGGGAGTTTTGTTTACCGTGAGCGACACGGGATTGTCAGCCTTGTTACGGAGCAGCCGATAGATATCGTCGGTGGCTTTTAGTTCTTCTCCGTCAATCGCCAGAACGTAGTCGCCAACGTTCACGTTCACGCCAATCTCCTTGAGCGGAGACCGGTAGATGTCCTCTTCGTTTTCGCCTGCGAAGATTTTCGAAATGCGATAGCGTCCCGATTGCTTGTCGAGTTCGAAGCGCGCACCGGGCAAACCGCTGCGCGGCCGGGGCGGAATCGTAAAATCTCCGCCTTCGACGTAGGCGTGTTGGATAGTCAACTCCGAAACCATTTCGCTGATGACATAGTTAAGATCAGAGCGATGGGATACATACTGAAGCAGCGGCTTATACTGTTCGCGTATCGCCACCCAGTCGTAACCGTGCATGTTGGGAACGTAGAACCAATCGCGATAACGGCGCCACACCTCGTTGAAGATTTGGTTCCACTCCTGCTCCGGCACGCGATCGACAAACAGTCCAGCCGTGGAAACCGGCTTCTTAGTTTTGTCTCCCTGCGGAGTAGCATCGTAAAGGTTATAACCTGGGCCCTGCGCCACCAGGAGCTTTGAGCCGTCATCAGAAAGCACGTAGCCGCGAATGTCTTCCGCAATCGTCGTTTCCTTGCGATCTTTGAAAGCAAAGATCTTGAGAACCGTCGGACGATCTCCCGCGCGGCCATAATAGAAAGCCGATCCAGTCGCGTAAATCAGATGGCCGGCTTTTGCCGACAAGCCGCCATAGTTATCAGCGCCCACGGGAACGCGGGCGGCGCGGCCCATGATGCCGTCAAAGTCGATGCTCATAGTTGCCGGCGGTTTTGGGGTGGCGTCAGACTTCGGCTCGCCTCCCTGGGTAGCGGCCGCAGGAGTCGCGGACTTCTCAGCTTCAGGCGTTGGTTCCTTCGCCGGTTCCTTCAGTTCTTTATTAATGTCCTTCGTCGGCGGTTTCGGTTCTTCACCAGACGGAACTCCCTTCGGCTTCGGCGTCTCCTCAGCCTTGGCGATCGTCACCTCGTCGCTCTCAGGCGGGAAGGGATGTTTGACGTCCTTGCGCAAGGCTACAGCATAGATGTAAGCCGTACGATTCGTCGCGTAGTTAAACTCGAGCTGGGAAATCTGGGGTTGAAACTCGCGATCGGCAAGAAAGTAGAGGTAGTTGCCCTGTGGATCCCAGGCGGGACTGTAGGAATTAAACATGTCATCCGTCAGTTTGCGCAGCTTGCCGTCGCCAGCGCTCCAGACATATACAGCTGAGAAACGATTTGGGTTTTCGTCGTAACTGAAAGCGAGATAGTTACCGCGCGGCGACCAGGTGTAATCGCGGATTTGGCCATGGGGAGAATCGGCAATTTCTGCAACCTTACGATCGGCAAGTGTGACGACATAAACCTTTCCGTCCTTATCTGAAAACGCAATGCGCTTACCGTCAGGCGACCATTCGGGTTGATAACGCATGGCGCTGCCGCCGCGCGTGATCTGCTCAGCGGGCTTTAGGCCATCCTGCGGTGCGATATATAACTCCTCCTCTCCACTTGTGTCGGATATGAAAGCAATGCTGCTGCCGTCAGGCGACCACGCCGGCCATTTGTCATGGGCTCCGGAAGAATGCGTCAGGTTGCGCGTGGGGCCTTTTTCGATTGGCGCCGTGAAGATGTCGCCGCGCGCGCTAAAGAGCGCCCGCTCGCCTTTGGGACTCAGGCCTACTGACTCAATCTGATTCGCTGCGGAAACGCGGCTGGGACGACTCGCCAATCCCTCATTGGGAACTGCGATTGAAATAGGATTGCTCTTGTGATTTTTTACATCGAGCACCTGTAGCTCGCCGTCGAGCTCATAAACTATTCGGCCTTCATTGTCCGAGCTGGGCCAGCGCACGTCCCAGGTCTTGTTGCTAGTTATCTGCGTGGTCTTGCCCGTCACCACATCGTAGGAATAGAGATTGAAGTGACCATCGCGATCGGAGTTGAAATAAATAGTGTTGCCAATCCAGATCGGATCGCGGGTCGCGCGCGGCCCATCGGTGATTCGTTTGGTAGCGTAGGTTTTGAGGTCGAATATGTAGAGAGCGTTGGCCTGCCCGCCGCCGTAACGTTTCTCGGGACGAAAGTCACGCGACTGCGGCGAATACACCATCTGACTCGAGTCAGGTGAAAAATCGCCCGAACCCGCCTCAGGCATCGGCAGCGCTTCAGCCGGTCCACCATCAACTGACACCCAGTAAAGCCGCGCGATTGGCAAGGCCCACGAATCGCGCTGCGACTTAAAAACGATTCGCTTGCCGTCGCTGGACCAACCGTAAACCTGATTGTCCCAACCCCAACGAGGAGTTAACGGTCCCTTCGCCGGATAAAAAGTTAACTGCCGCGGCACGCCGCCGGTCGCAGGCACTACATAAACCTGTTCGTCGCCGTCATACTGCCCGGTGAAAGCGATCCACTTACCGTCCGGAGAAAACTTGCCAAAGACTTCCATTCCCGGATGCGACGTGAGACGGATCGCTGAGCCACCAGACGCGGGCGCGGTCCACAGGTCGCCACCGTAAGTGAAGACCACTCTGTCGCCGTTGATGTCAGGGAAGCGAAGCAGCTTCGTTTGCGAGTAAGCGCTGGTTACCGCGCCCAGGAGCACGGCGGCGAAGATGGCTGAGCTGAACAGGTGATTGCGCAAGCTTCGATTGAG
>JBGQJH010000360.1:0-3483 GCA_041498935.1 Pyrinomonadaceae bacterium
GTGGGTTGACTACATCTTGCATGATTCTTCTCCGTTCGTCTGCTGTTCGTCGTTGAGAACTTTCCAGCTCTTCGTTCTTACACCAGTTCTGCTAATGAATGGACATCTATCCTGGAAAATCAAGCGCTTGAGTTTTGGCAATCCGAAATCCGCAATCCGCAATTCGAAATTCACGCCCCCTGGTCGAGTGAATATCCGCGCTCGCCGTCAAAATTGTAGAGATTTTCCGTCTTGATGAAATCGAAGCCCGCATCCGCGAAGCGTTTGAGAAGCGAAATTATCTGCGGATGCGATACGCCGCTCCCCTCGGTGTCTGACAAAAATCGACAGCGCCAGTGATCGGAGCAGAAGGTTTCCGCATGACCGCCCGGCCACACCTTCACGCCGCGATTGCTCATTATCTCAAGCCTCGTACCGTCGCCGCTGAGCTTGCTTAGCGCGTCGCCAAGATCGTTGGCGGTGCCCTTAGTCCAGTCGAGGAAAACGTCAACGCCGACGAGATCTTTCTTCGCTCGGGTTTGCGTCCGCTCGCGTGCCTTTGCCACCGGCGCCGCTTCCTCGGCAGATTTATACCTGGCGGCTTTCAGGGTTTGTGGCGTCTGGCCTACACGTTGGGCCACCGCCTCGGCAAATTCTTTAGTGCCAACCTTTTCCTTGCTCTTGCCCTCTTCATAGATGTCGTAGGTGTGAATTCCATCCTCAATTGTTCGTAGCCAGGCATTGTGGACGCGCTCCGCAACCGCTGTTTCGCCGATGTGCACCAGCATCATCACGGCGCCCAGCAATAGGCCTGACGGGTTGGCCAGATTTTGCCCGGCGCGACGTGGGGCTGACCCGTGAATCGCCTCGAACATCGACACGTGCTCGCCGATGTTTGCCGAACCTGCCAGTCCGACCGAGCCGGCAATCTGCGCGGCCACGTCCGAAAGCACGTCGCCATATAAATTCGGCATGACGATAACATCAAAAACTTCGGGCGTATCGGCGAGCTTCGCGGCGCCGATGTCCACTATCCAATGCTCGTTTTCGATGTCCGGATAATCAGCGGCGATCTCGTCAAACACTTTGTGAAAGAGGCCATCGGTAAGCTTCATGATGTTGTCTTTCGTGAAGCAGGTGACCTTCCGGCGGTTATTCCGGCGCGCATATTCAAAAGCATGGCGTACGATCTTTTCCGAACCCGGACGCGAGATCAGCTTCAGACATTGCATCACCTGCTCGGTCTGCCGGTGCTCGATGCCGGCGTACAGATCCTCTTCGTTCTCACGAACTACAACCACGTCCATAGTCGGATGTTTGGTTTCGACGAAGGGGTGATAGGAGACACAGGGACGAACGTTGGCAAAGAGGCCCAGCGTCTTGCGCACGGTGACGTTCAGACTCTTGAAGCCGCCACCCTGTGGCGTGGTGATAGGAGCCTTAAGGAAAACTTTGGTGCGGCGCAAAGAATCCCACGCGCTGGGCTCAATGCCCGCACTATTGCCGGCCAGATAGACTTTCTCGCCGATGTCTATTGTTTCTATTTCGAGGTTAGCGCCGGCCGCTTTGAGAATATGCAGGGTCGCCGCCATGATCTCCGGCCCGATGCCGTCGCCGTGCGCGACGGTGATGGGTACAGGTTTGGACATATTGAAATAAGACCTTTCGCGAATGGATAAACTTGGGTGCGAAGCAATATATTCCAATGGGTTGGCACAAGCAAACGCGAAGTAATGTAGGGGCAGGGCTTGTCTCTGCCTGTCTTCCCAGCGCCGATGTCAATGTTTTTATCGCTGGTAGCGGGGGGCAGGGACAAGCCCTGCCCCTACCAATCTCTCAATACTTGAACTCCAAACTCAGCCTGAGGCATACTGGCGCGGTCAGATGTTTCCCTGCTCTCGCGCATCAGTGGTGACTGCGCCTGTCCGTGATCGTGAAGCGACCCGCGTTCGGCTGAGGAGAGAGTTCGGGCAGTTGTCAACTTGTTGGAAGCCGCTCTCGAAGTTCAAGAGCACAGGGCAAGTCGCGTTTCGCCTGAAGAGGTCAAGTAGCTCCCCGCTTGAGTCCTCGGGATTTTATTCCTGCCCGCGCTTCAAACGATTCAAAGGATAGAAAAGAGATGGGTACGAAACTTTATGTGGGAAACCTCTCGTTTCGCACAACGAGCGAGGAACTGCGCGAGGCATTCGCGGCGGTAGGTACAGTGGAGTCAGCTTCGGTGATTGAAGATCGCGATACCGGGCGCTCACGCGGTTTTGCTTTTGTGGAAATGGCAACTCCGGAAGAGGCGGCGGCCGCGATCGAGCAGTTTAACGGCAAGGACTTTGGCGGTCGTAATCTAACGGTCAACGAAGCCAAGCCGAGAACTGATCGTGGCGGACGCGGCGGCGGTTACGGCGGCGGCGGCGATCGCGGCGGTGATCGCGGTGGTTACGAGCGCGAGCCGCGCTGGTAAAAACACTGGGGTAAAAGGGGAAAAGGGGAATAGGAAACAGGGAAGAAGTAAATTCCTTTTCCCCTGTTAACCTGTTCCCCTTTTTATCCTATTACTTTCGTGCTGCCGGAGTGATCTTGAGTTTCAGTCGCTCGCCGCCGCGCAGCAGTTCAACTTCATATTCCTGTCCCGCCTTCATCTCTCCGAGCGCGTAGGTGTAATCGTAGACGTTGTGCACCTCGCGGCCGGCCAGCTTTACGATCTTGTCTCCAGCTTTTATCCCAGCCCTGGCCGCCGGCGAATCGTCGCGCACCCCATCAAGCAGCAGTCCATCACTTGCATCCGCGTAATTGGGAATCGTGCCGAGGTAGACACGAAAGCCCATCGAGCGCCCAGTCGATTCGCTCTTGGCGACGGTGTACACCGGGCGCTTGTTATTGGCAGCCACATTGCTGACGATGCGAGCGACGAGACCAAGTATGCGCGCCTCGTCTGTGTAGTTGATCTTGTCAGCAGTGTCGGAAGGTTTGTGGTAGTCCTCGTGAGTGCCGGTCCATAAGAAGAGAACGGGAACTTGCTTAGCGTAGAAGGATGAGTGATCGCTTGGACCGTAGCCGTCTTCGTTGAGGGTCAGCAAAAATTGTGGCTTATTATTGTTGCCGCCCGTATTGGCCGCATGTGTGCCCATGACCGCTTGAACAGCGTCCGCCGAGCCAGGTGGAACAGTTCCGATGACATATGGTGTGAACCCGAGATTCGCACTATCGACCACCGCGCGCCACTCTTGCGATGTGCCTACTCCGCCGATGATTAGTTTTCCATCTTTCATTCGCCCAATCATGTCCATATTGATCATAGCCACCGTATTAGCGAGGGGCAGAATGGGATTGTTGACATAGTAATTCGAACCGAGCAAGCCCTCTTCTTCACCACTAAACGCAATGAAAACTATCGTTCGTCGCGGCCGCGGATACTGCTCCGCAAAAATGCGCGCGAGTTCCAACAACCCCGCGGTTCCGGAGGCGTTGTCGTCCGCGCCATGATGTATATCGCCTTCTTTCGGCGCCAGA
>JBGQJH010000361.1:0-3483 GCA_041498935.1 Pyrinomonadaceae bacterium
CCACGATCAGAACCTCGAACAAACAACGCAAGTGCAATATCAGTTCGAGCACTGGAAGAAACTCTTGCCTTACGTGAATTTCACGTGGCGCTACGACAGCGGTTTGGTTGCTGGAAGCGTGCCCGACTTTGCCACCGCACTCGGCTTTACCGCTGACCAGCAGGCACAGATCGGACTGTTTTGCGGCAGCACGTTCGCCACCTCATCGTCGCCGATCCTGGCTTGCGCTTCGGCCAATCGCGGAGCGTTGCGATTGAGAATTCCGGCGGACGGTACAGAGAACGACGATACCAATCCGCCGCGAATAGCACCGCGCAGCTTGTTTGACTTCAGCGTCGGCACGGATAACCTCTTGCGGGGAGAGCATACTAAAGTCACGCTGCGATTCACCGGAATCAACATTACGAACAAGGTCACGCTGTATAACTTTCTTTCGACTTTTAGCGGGACGCACTTTGTAACGCCGCGTGCTTTTCAAGTGCAGGCGGGAGTGACGTTCTAAGGCGTAGCTACTCGGCGATCCTGTGCCGTTCACTTCCGCGTGGGCTGATGATCCGCTGAGATCCTTCGCTCTCGGCTTGGGTTAACAAGCCACACCAAAGGGCGGGACATCGGCGGCTTCGTTCACGACGCCCAGGCGCTTGTCGCAGCGCAGGTCAAGACTCCGCCCGGATACTTCATTACCTGGGGCGGGCAATTCGAAAACGCGCAGCAGGCGACGCGCAGGCTGTTGATTGCCAACAAGGTAAGGACCAGTACCAGGATCCCAGACAATATTACGGTCGAAATGCGACGGAGCAGAGAAGGCATATAGCTTCATCCTTTGCGCGAAATACCTGTTCATTTCCTTAATGACGTCTGCCTGCAACACCATAGCCCATCGCTATCGATTGGCTCGACCGGTGTCAAAAGATGCTCAGCATCGATGTTCGTATGATTCACATCACAACTGACTGCCTGACTCGTCATGATACGGGAAAAGGCGCCAACAGTTTCCTCCCCCTGCCAAAGGACTACAACACCAGTCTATACATAATGATGCGCGTTTTCGCGCAATAAAAGCGAAACTTTCCACTCGGCCATTGGCCTGGGTGGCCCTGCCCGCAAGCATTTCGTCGCCAACCGCCCCGGCACGTTTGTTGCGACCTTTCTGGGAGCAAGTAGCATTCTTTCTGAGTCGAGGCGCAAGACGCAAAGCTGTTTAGGATCTGGCCGTGGGTCTTCACTCAATACCAACTGAGAGGTGAAACAAGATGAGTACTATGGTGGACAAGAAAGCGGATCTCGCCGGCCCGGGTATCGGTAATTACGAGGAGTTGGAAAAGGTCCTACCCCAGGATTACAACTCTCTGCTGAATCCCAAGGGCACGCAGCAAGCTATAACGATAGTTAAGCGGTATATCGAGGACAATCTCTGCCGGGAACTCAACCTGATGCGCGTTGAGGTCCCTTTGATAGTTGACGTGGAAAGCGGTGTGAACGATTACCTTGATCGCGACGGCTCACGTACTCCCGTAGAGTTCCACATTTCTAACGACCATGACAAACACCCGCTTGATGCTCAAGTAGTACAGGCCGCGACAAAATGGAAACGCGTCGCGCTGAAGCAGTTTGGAATGAAAGCTGGCGAGGGCCTCATCACAGACATGCGCGCGGTGCGCAAGGATTACTTCCTTGATCACGATCACAGCGCCTATGTGGACCAGTGGGATTGGGAGAAGTCAATCAGAGCCGACCAACGTAATTTGGAATACCTGACAGAGACGGTCGAGAGCATCTGGAAAGTCATCAAGGGCGCCGAGACCTTCATTCAGGGCCTCTTCCCGCAACTGAAGACAGACAAGTATCCTAGCCTGCCGGAGAAGCTGATGTTCCTGCATGCTGAGGAGTTACTGGAAAGATATCCCGACCTGCTGCGAAAGGCCCGAGAGACAGCAATCCTGCAGGAGTATCCGGCCGTCTTTATATATGGCATTGGCTGGGTACTCAAGGACGGTTACCCCCATGAGATGCGAGCCGCAGATTACGATGACTGGGTAACTGAGACCAGTTCCAGTAACGGCGAAAAGTTCCACGGACTGAATGGCGACATTCTCGTTTGGAATCCGGTGACGAAACGCCGCCACGAACTAAGTTCCATGGGTATCCGCGTTAACGCTCTGACTCTAAAGCAGCAACTGGAGATCACTGGCCAACTTGATTTTCTCAATCTGCCGTATCACCAGGCGGTCATGACCAACGAGGTGCCGCTCAGCATTGGTGGCGGCATTGGCCAATCGCGCACCGTGATGCTCTTGCTCCGGAAAGCACATCTCGGCGAAGTCAGCGTCACCGTTTGGCCGAAGAGACTGAAAGAAATTTGCCGGAAAAAGAATATCCAGGTGCTGGAGTAACAGGTCTGTTCTCATGATCAACTCTGGTGGCGCTTCTATGATCTCAACCGCGACGCTCAAGCCGGCGAGGCAGCTGGCCAAGCCAGGAGAACATCTGATTGGCTCCGTTCGGGGATCTCTCCCTGGTCCTACTCTGCTAATCCTCGGGGGCATTCACGGAAACGAGCCGGCTGGCGTCCTTGCTGTCGATCGCGTGCTGCCGCGCATTCAAGAGCGAAGAGCTGACTTGCGTGGCGAGGTAGTTCTGCTTCGAGGAAACACACGGGCGCTGGAGCGAAAAGTTCGTTACATCGATGCCGACCTGAACAGGCAATGGACGGCTGACAGTGTTCGGATGAGCGAGTCAGGGAATCATGGTCGCCCGGAGATGTCGGAGCCTCTTGAGCAGGGCGAATTGTTTGCGGCTCTAAGGAAAGCAGTCAGCCGGGCTCGAGGCGATGTTTACTTCGTCGATTTGCATACCACCTCGGCGCAGGGAAAGCCATTTGCGACCGTCGGCGACACTCTACGCAACCGCCGCTTTGCGCTGAGTTTTCCCGTAACGATTGTTCTGGGGTTGGAGGAACAGATTGATGGAACTCTGCTCGAATACCTCAACAATCTCGGTGCCATCACAATGGGCTTTGAGGCCGGACAGCACGAGGCTATTACCTCTGTAGACAATCATGAGGCAGTGATTTGGAACGCCATCGTAGCAACCGGAAATTTACGTCGCGAGGATCTGGCAGAGCTCGGTCATTGTCGATCCCTGCTTAAGCGCGCAGGCGGCGGGAGGCGTGTGGTTGAGGTACGCCACCGCCATGCGATCGTGCCGGAGGATGGCTTCCAGATGGAACCGGGCTTCAGGAATTTTCAGCCGGTACGGCGCGGACAGGTTCTGGCAAGAGATCGGAGGGGTGAGATCACCGCCCGCGAAACAGGTCTCATCCTGCTGCCGCTGTATCAAACACTAGGTGATGATGGCTTTTTCCTTGGACGTGAAGTTAAGCAGTTCTGGCTTAATTTGTCAGCATTGCTCCGCAAGCTGAAGATTGCTCACTACATCCATCTTCTTCCTGGAGTTCGTCGCGATCCGCTGAACGAAGACTTC
>JBGQJH010000362.1:0-3453 GCA_041498935.1 Pyrinomonadaceae bacterium
CACAAAATTCCGCGACGTTGATCGACCGCTGCAACTCGCCGCGCGACTCAGCCAGTGTCTTACCTTCTTCACGAGTCAGAATTTGCGCCAACTCTTCCTTGTGTTCTTCCAACAGGCGAGCGGTACGCGCCACAATCCTGCCGCGCGTTGGCGCCGGGGTAGCGCGCCAGCCTGAAAAGCTTGCCGCGGCCGACTCCACGGCGTGTCTGGCTTCGTCTCGCGTGGCTTGTTTCACCGTTCCAATCACGTCGTCGGTATTTGCCGGGTTGACATTATTGACGCTTTTCGACGATGCCGACTCGACCCATTGGCCGTTGATGAAGTTGCGATAGTTATCCATTTGAATATTACTTGCGCCTCAAATAGCGATGTTGGATTTGAATGAACAGAAAATATACCACAATCTCTTTTAGAGCGCTGCGAGGGGGCTCGAGGCGTGTTCGAATTTCAGTTTTCTCTGTGTAACCTCCGTGTTCTCTGTGTCTCTGTGGTGAGCAATCGCTATAAAGACTCACCACAGAGTCACAGCGAACACAGAGCACGCACAGAGACTAGTTCAAATCAGGACACTACCCTCGGGTGGCGTCCCCTATCAACACCCCGATGCGTGCCTGTGCTTGCCACCGCCCGCCAAGATCGTTCAAAGTTACGGTGTTGAAGAGATGACCAACGAAACCATCACCTACGAGCAAGAAGCCGCTCACCAGAATCTCCCGCACCTGCTGCAACAACGCGTGAGCGCGGCGCCTGACAAGCACTTTCTCTTTTCCGAAGCAGACCGCCGGCGGTTTACCTACACGGAATTTGATCGCGCAGTGGAGAGAGCGGCGCGACTACTGCAATCCCGGGGCGTTGGCAAAGGCGACGTCGTGAGTCTGTTAATGCCAAACAGCGCCGAGTACATCATCGGCTATTTTGCTTGTTGGAAACTGGGCGCTATCGCTGGTCCGATAAATTCCCTGCTGAAGGCGCAGGAAATCTCCTATGTCATTTCCGATTCGAAGGCGAAGGCGCTGTTAGTCCATTCGGATTTCCTCCCAACAATCGAGACCATTCGCGGTAATCTACCCGCGCTACAGGCGATAGTTATGTTCGAAGATGAGTCTGAGGCGACTAGCGACTCCAGCGATGCTGAAGTAGGGGCACGGCATGCCGTGCCCCTACCGCTCATCCCGATCAACCTCGATGATGACGCGATCATCATCTACACCTCCGGCACCACCGGGAAACCAAAAGGATGTCTGTTGACCCACGGAAATCTGATTGCCAACGCCAGGCAGATCAGCCAGTGGCTCGGATTCACGAAAGACGATCGGTTGCTGACTATCATGCCGCTTTTTCACATGAACGCGGTGTCGGTCACCACGATGTCGGCCCTGTACGCGGGCGGCTCGACCGTAGTCAGTCCAAGATTTTCCGCGTCGCGCTTCTGGCAAATCATCTCTGACTACCAGATCACTTCATTTGGTTCCGTCGCCACGATGCTGTCGATGCTACTGACTAACTATCCTGATGGCGTTCCCAAAGGTTTGCAGACGGACCAATTGCGGTTTGCCATGTGCGGCTCAGCGCCCGTTCCCGCGGAAGTTATGAAGCGTTTTGAAGAGACTTTTAATTGTCTGGTGATTGAAGGATACGGATTGTCCGAGTCAACCTGTCGCTCCACTTTCAATCCGCCGGATGAGCGACGCCGGCCCGGTTCCTGCGGCAAGCCCATTGGAAACGAGATGAAGGTCGTCGATGAGCAGGAGAACGAAGTGGCTGATGGAGAACTCGGCGAAATTGTCTTGCGCGGCGAAAACATTCTGAAAGGCTATTACCGGAATCCGGAGGCCACCGCGAGCGCGTTTCGCAACGGCTGGTTTCACACCGGCGACGTCGGCTATCGCGACGCCGAGGGCTTCTTCTACATAGTCGATCGCAAGAGCGACATGATCATACGCGGCGGTGAGAACATTTACCCGCGCGAGATCGATGAAGTCTTATACCAGCATTCGGCAGTCGCCGCTGCCGCGACCATCGGCGTTCCCGATCCGCTCTACGGTGAAGAGGTAGCCGCGTTCATCGTGCTGAAAGAGGGAAGAGAAGCGACTGAGGAAGAGATCATTTCCTTTTGCCGGGCGCAACTGGCGGATTACAAATGCCCCAAGACTGTACGAATCGTTGCCGAGATTCCCAAGGGCCCTACTGGAAAGCTTCTCAAGCGCGACCTTCGATTTAACTCGAAGACTCTTTAGTTATCCGATCTTTTCGGACAAACAATCAGACGCTAAAAAGAGCGAGGCCGTTTTGAGCGGGCTCGCTCTTTTTCTGTACCAAGAACGTTCTGTGGTTAAGTTTGTCCGAGGCTGACTGCGCCCGGGTGAGTTGGTTTCAATCGATCTATAACCCACCCTCCCATTAACCAAAGCGCGCATACTGAAACCATCACGAGCGAGAACCACTTTCCATACAAACCATCAGGCGAGAATTTTTCTGTTGCCGAGTGCAACACCTCGCTGTTTGGCAGTAGGCCTGCCTCTGAAAATTCGTGAAAAGAATAAATGCCCACTTGCAGCATGAACAGCAGAAGAAAGATGCCCGTGACCTGGAAGAACCTTTTGACGTTGATCAGATGTCCGAATTTTGCCCAACTCCAGGCGAACCCTCCGGCGGCACAAAGCCCCAGTAACGCTCCAGTGAGCATTTCTGAACCGTGCACCTGCAATAACATGAGCGCTGTTTCCATCCCTTCTCGCGTGATCATCAGAAACGTGAAGAGAAACACTCCCGCGATGGCGGCTACGCGCGAACTTCGCGATGAAACAGCACCGAGACGTGCCTGCATTCTTTCCTGAACCTTCGGTCCGGTTCGCCACATGTAAATCACCAGGGTGCCGACCATGACCATCGCAACTATGCCTAGAATGCCTTCGCGCAGCGATTCGTTCGCGAGAAAACTACTGACATACCCGCCAGCCCCAGAGCCGAAGATTCTTTCCAAAGTTGAATCGCTAACACCGTTTCTGAGCGCGTAACCGAGTGCCGCACTTGCCGACAAACCCAAAAGCAGCGCGACATAAACGGCCGACGTCAGCCACTTTTGACCAGCCTTGCGAAGGTAAGACAGGATCACGGCAACCAGCAGGATGGATTCGAATCCCTCGCGAAAGACAATGATGAATGAGTTAAGCATGAACAAAACCTTCCCGGGAGTATTTGGACCTTCTCGCCCCTCGCGGGCGGCGCCCGAATGTCGCTGGAGAGTATAGCCTAATTGAAAACAGTTTTCAATTTCAAAACGAGCCGGGGCGAGAAAACGTCTTTCCCGCCGTTGCCGGCTATTGAGGTGTCAGCGAAATTATATCCAGATCCGCGCGGATCGGGCCGAGCGCAGTCATCGCCGTGAGGCGCAGCGGCAAGCGCCGTCGATCATCGCTGATCCAGCCACGGATTTGATACTTATCACCCTGA
>JBGQJH010000363.1:0-3444 GCA_041498935.1 Pyrinomonadaceae bacterium
ATGATCTCTGAAACGTTCAGAGTTTGGGCGTGCACACTCTCGAGGGCTTCACCGATGAAGCGTTCCGCATTCAGAGCTGGAATGACGACAGAGATAGGAGCAACAGGCATAACCAGGTTTCATCAGAACCGGGAGCGGACCAGGGTCCCCGCGCGGGCAGCCCGCGTGGGGTGGTGGTAGCGACCGGTGCTGGATTTAACTTAGCAAGCGCAACTGAGATCGCCGTGACCGTAATGAACAAACATCAAAGCTGACTTGAATCTAGCAGCCGGTCGCTACCGCTCCCGGTTCTGATATGGAGTGGTTTTTCGCAAACTGGCGCAACTCGGTTAATAAGATCGGTTCCACTCGCGGCCTTGTGACATACTGTTCAAGTATGCGTAAACATTCGGTGTCGCCATCCGGATTCTTTAGCACCAACAAATACAATCTAGCACAAATTTCTCGATCAATTAGGAGATAGGCCGTGGCCGACGACACTCAACTCTCCGAGAGACAAGGCAAACCGCAACGCCATTATTCATTCTTCGTGAAGTGTATGGCGGTCGCAGTTAGCACCGTACTGACGCTCCTGGTTTTAGAAGCTGGCGTGCGCGTCGCCTTTGCGCTGCGTGGCATAGACATTCGCAGTTACCAACCGTCCTTCATCTACGCACCGGGGGATTCGACCCGATTCGATCGCAGCCGGTTCACTTCTCATCCCTTTCTTCCCTATGCGCCGAGACCCTACGACAGCAGGAGACTCTACGTCTATCGTGAGAGCGTCCAGGGAATGCTGGAGCTTGATACTACGAATAACTCCCTGGGTTTCCGCACCCCTGAACGCCCATTCGAAAAGGCTGCGAACATCAAGAGGATTATCGCGCTGGGAGGTTCAACTACCTGGGAAGGCCCGGCAAACGATGCGACCTGGCCCGCGCTGTTGGAAAAGAAACTCAACGCCCACTACGACAAGACTGGTGACCGTGTGGAAGTAATCAACCTGAGCGTCGATATGGCTTCCTCGCCGATGAGCCTGATCAATCTTGCTTTTACCGGACTCGAATATCACCCGGACCTGGTGATTAGTTGTGATGGCGTTAATGATTCGTTTTTGATCGGCCTTGAGGGAGAAACGCCCGACTACCGTTCGACGATGGACCGTTACGATGATCGCATTCAGCCGTTGCAGGCGCGCCTTCCGAGCTGGGCCTTTAAGTCGTACCTGATCAGCGTCGCCTCACAGAAGTATGATTCATTGTCGCAGGCAAAACCCGATCTTTATAGTCAGGTGATCGCAAGCAAGACTGCTCAACTGAAGCCCGCTGCAAATCCGTTGGCAGGGATCCAATACTTTGAGCGCAACCTGAGATCGATGAGGGCGATCGCCGGCGAGAATAAAGCCAGGTTCGTGGCCTCCACTGCGCATTGGGCCGAGCCGCCAGCGAAGATTGACGCAATGAACTCCGACCTGCGCGACTTCTTCCAGCGTAACCAAATCGACTATCTGGATTTGGATGAATTGTTACCTCATCACGATTCGTCCATTCACACAGATGCCGTGCACTGGACTGAGAAGGGACTCGACCAGGTAGCCGAGCAATGGAAGACGAAGATTATCGCAGCGGACCTGCTGGGTCTGAACCGTCAAGGAAATTAGGCAGTGTCTTAGTTTGATTTGCTCTCTGCGTTAACTCTGCGGTCTCTGCGTCTCGGCGGTTAATCCTCGCCGCGAAAAGCTCACCACAGAGGTATCCTTCTTCCAACTAAATTCGCTCCGGTACTCACAACCCGAAGCTTGCCTGACGAGCTTCACGGCTTCGCGCGCGGTGCCTTAACGGTCAGCTTAATGACAACCCCGTCGCGAATCAGATCGTCAGCCTTGCCCGGATAGAGCAGACCGAAGTCTTTCCGATTGATCGCGAACTCAGCGTTGACCGACACGCTATCAGGCGCCACCTGAATAGTCGCGGGAAACGTGATCGATTTCTTTACTCCGTGCAGTTCGAAGTTTCCGGTCACGTTGTGCGTCGCGCCCCCAGCATTGCTCGGCTCAATCTTCGTCGAGGTGAAAGTCGCTTTCGGATACTTGGCCACGTCGAAAAAGTCCGCTGTCTTCAGGTGGCCCGTTAGTTGATCCTCATCGGTAACCACTGAGCCCGCCTCGATATCAATCGTCACGCGACTGCCTTCGACGTTGTTCTTGACCAGATCAATAGCTCCGGTGAATTGCTTGAAAGAGCCGTTGTGGCTCCGCGTGACTTTGGCGGCGACGAATTCTACCTTCGAGTTGTCCGGCGAAATAATGAGCGTCTCGGTTCCAGCCGGTTTTGCTGAGTTTGACTCGGGCGCCGCATTAGCGACGGTCGCCTTAGGTTTGTTCGCCGCCGGATTAGCGCAACCGTAAGTTAGGGCCGCAACGATTATGACAATGAGTGTGGTTAAGTAACTTCGCATTTTTTAATTCTCCTGGAAAAGGCTGAAGCGCCAATGAAGCTCGTGACGGGGTAGTGTCCTAATTTTAGTCTCTCTGTGCAACCTCTGTGTTCTCTGTGGTGAGCAATCGTTAATAAAGATTCACCACAGAGACACGGAGAACACAGAGGACACACAGAGATTAATTCAAACCAGGACACTACCCGTGATGGCGGATCAGCGTCACAGATATGACAACCACCAATCGCGCCGTCGCGCCTTCACGCCAGCAAACCATTTGCAGAGCGGATAGAGCAAGAGCACACCCGCTATCCAGCAGGCGTAAACAACCCACAGGTTGAAACCCACGCCGGGCGGCGGGCCAGAGACCCCAATGAGATTGCCAAACAGCCAGCGCCAGGGTTTGCCCACAGCGAAGTGCACAAAAACTGCAATCAGGTGCGCCGTGGGCCATTGCAGCAGATAAAAGAAAAGCGGAACGCGACCAAAGGTGACGAAGAAGTCGCGCAGTCTGCGCCGGAGAGAAGTTGATTGGGTGCTGGTAACCGCTTCAAACCACGCCAGCGCCAGCATTGCCGGTCCCAGTGTCATCAGCAGAAACTGCAGCGACGGTGGATACTTCGTCGTATTCAGAAACGAAAGGAGAGTAAATGTCACGCTGTTTTGCCGTGACCAGGAAGATGGATCGCCGTAGAGATTAGTGGCGCGCAGAATGATAAAAAGCGCAGTCGCTCCCGAGCCCATGATCAGCAGTAGTCTCCGCCTCCGCTCGCCGCTCATCTGGTATAGCGAGCCAAAGACGTAGCCCGCGGCCATCACTCCAATCCAGGGAATCAACGGGTAAAGGACATACAACACCGGGCTCGGCCAACCGAATATCGGGAACGGCTCATTTGCCTGATGCAGAATTATGAAAAGCTTCGACCAGATACCGGGCACAGGGCTGTTCGGTCCCTGCCAGCCCGCCACGTGAAAACGATCCAGCAGATTGTGCAAGACGATCATTCCGATGCCGAGCCCGGCGATAAC
>JBGQJH010000364.1:0-3438 GCA_041498935.1 Pyrinomonadaceae bacterium
AGCGGCCATTCAGATCGGTGAGCGCAACGCCAATAGCCGAGTTCTCAAAGACAGATCGCCACCGCTCCTCACTCTTTCGCAAGGCTTCTTCCGTTCGCTTGCGCTCCGAGGCGTTCTCGGAAGGAGCGTGACCTTGAGTTTTTCCTTTATTTGGCCCAGCCCGCGGCATGTCATTTCTTCCCACGGCTGCTCCACAGACTGAAGGCAAATTCGTTCAGCCAATGCGGGCAGCAACTACAAGCCCAGAAGAGCGCCCGAGTGACGACTCCAGGAACAATGAATGACCATGGCCCTGCCAACGCTCGAATCCTGCCATCCAAAGGTTAGCTCGGTGACAATGGGGCGGAATCTACACAGCGGGAACTGATCTCCAGGGTGCGCACGGATCTTGTTTTATCGAATGTCGGAAAGTCAAGGCGGACCGTCCGCTGGAGAATCACTTATTGGAGCTGAAATTACACCTGGCCTCTATGAGTTCTCGACCGGGAAGTGGCACTCGCTTCCTCAGCGAAAGGCTTCGTCACCAGAAGATGCCGACTGTGCGTTACTTCTTGAGTTGCCGAACGTAGGCCACTAGCGAGTTGATTTCAGATTCGGTTAGCTTCTTCCCCCAGGCCGGCATATGTCCGCGACCATTCGAAATTGAATTGAAGAGACGCTCGTCACTCACGCTTGCTTGCCACTCAGAATCGGTGAGATTCCGGGCGTGATTCAATTTCGCCTTAAATGTCTTTGCCTGTCCATCCTTACCGTGACAGGTGGCACAGTTCTTCGCAAAAAGAGCACTGGCATCAGGGTTTTTCTGTGATCCACCTGGTAATGGAGAAGTATAAGAGTGGGCCGTAAGTGCTAGCAGAAAAACCGCGCCGGCAGTAATAGTCGTTTTCATCACTGAGATAAGACTCGTTCACTGACCAATTTATTCCCGGCACTGAATCCCACCCACTCTTGGAATTTTTTGCGTGCTCTCGCGGTATGGAGTAGCAGAAGGCGATAAGAGAGTCAAGGAGATTGAGATCGTCGCCAGCTTGTTTTGATTGTCAAATTAGGATGCACTCCGGTTGGGGCGAAATAACCAACAACTGCTTGGGAAGGGGGATGATCATGATCGCCACAATTGAAAGTCAGTTTAATACGTCACAAAGTCACTTCAACATATCACCAGCTATCCTTCTCGACCCCGAGCGAAAGAGCCTGCGCGTCGAAGAGTTTGAAGAGAAACTATCCGGGTTCATCATCGGCCAGGAGCGAGCCGTTCGCTCCATGAGCAGCTTGTACCAGATCTTCCTGGCGGGCATGAATCAGCCAGATCGTCCTCTCGGCTCCCTGCTCTTCCTGGGACCAACAGGCTCAGGCAAGACGCATACGGTGGAAGCAGCCGCCGAGATATTACTAGGCGCGCGAGACGTCGTCCTCAAGATTGATTGCGCGGAGTTTCAGCACAGCCACGAAATCGCAAAGCTGGTCGGATCTCCGCCAGGATATCTGGGCCACCGCGAGACTCATCCCCTGTTGTCGCAGGAAAACCTGGACCGCTATCAGACTGAAGACACCAAGCTTTCATTCGTGCTCTTCGACGAAATCGAGAAAGCTTCCGATGCGTTGTGGCAACTCCTGCTGGGCATCCTCGACAAGGCGACATTAACTTTGGGCGACAACCATCACGTGGATTTTTCGCGCACGGTGATCGTGATGACGTCTAACCTCGGAGCACGGGAGATCTCAGAACTGATTTCAGGCGGGATCGGTTTCGCTCCCGCTCATGTTTCGTTGAATACAGGTGAAACCGCAGTAGAGCAGAAGATTTATCACACCGCCCTGGAAGCGGCTCGGCGAAAGTTTTCTCCCGAGTTTATGAACCGCATCGATAAGGTGGTCGTCTACCGGCCCTTGAAGCAGTATCACTTGCGACAGATTGTCGATCTGGAATTGCAGGCCGTACAAGCCCGCATCATGCATTCTGTGGGAGCGAAATTTGTCCTGCAGTACTCCGACGCGGCTAAGGACATGCTTCTCAGAGAAGGTCTCGATTTCAGGTACGGAGCGCGCCACATCAAGCGGTCCATCGCGCGCTTTCTTGTCTATCCACTGTCCAGCCTAATCGCAACCGGACAGATGCAATCTGGCGACGTGGTTTATGTAGACATAGAAGATGAGAAAAGCAAGCTTGTCTTTATGAAATACGCAGGTGGCTCACCGGTCAACGGCCTGCCTCAGCCAACATCAGAAACGAAGTCAGAAAACGCTCGCTCGCGTGTAGTTACATTACCGGTTTCCAGGACGAAGGGCGCGCGTAACGGACAGAACACTCCAGCAGCCTGAAGGTGAATTCTAATTCGGAGATCGATACTTTGAAATCTAATGGGGAGAAAACAATATGAGTCGTAGATTGATGCTTTTCGTTTTCGTCCTTTGCTGCTCAGGAATTTCGACGCGTGTGGATGCTCAGCAGATCAGTGAAACTTATCGCAAGGTAAATCCATCAGTGGTTATTGTTCGCGTACAACAGAAAACACCATCTTCTGATTCCCAGAAAGGCCTGGTCAGTTTGCCGAGCTTTGGGTCCGGTGTTTTGATCTCAGGTGAAGGCAAGATCCTGACTGCCGCACATGTGGTCCAGGCGGCTGATCAGATTTGCGTTGAATTCTTTGACGGGCAACTTATTCCTGCCCGGGTGATCGCGACCTCGACTTCAGCCGATGTCGCAATAGTGCAACTTGAACGAGTACCAACAAATGCTGTGGTTTCAGCTATCGGCGATTCAAACAAGGTCGACGTGGGTGACGAGATTTTCGTTATTGGGTCACCATACGGACTCAGTCATTCACTCACGGTGGGCCATATAAGCGCTCGTTACGCGCCGAACAGCCTCGTGAGTCTTCCCGGAGCCGCAGAGCTACTACAAACAGACGCCGCAATCAACAGCGGAAATTCCGGCGGCCCGATGTTCAACCTGAAGGGCGAAGTGATTGGCATCGTCACCAATATTCTAAGCCGCTCCGGCGGTTCAGAAGGATTGGGATTCGCCGTGACGTCAAAAGCAGCGCGCCAGGTTCTGCTGGAGCAAAAGTCCTTCTGGTTCGGTCTCGATGGAATCCTAATCGAAGGCGATATGGCTAAAGCGCTGAATCTGCCTCAAGCGGCCGGTATTGTAGTGCAGCATGTCTCCGAAGGCTCACCCGCATGGCATCAAGGTGTGCGAGCCGGAACTTTGCGCGCTTCGGTCGACGGTGAAGATATGCTTCTTGGAGGCGATGTTCTTCTCGAAATAAATGGGATACCGGTGACCGCGGCCCAGGGTACTGTCGATCAAATTTATGCCAGTCTGAGTCAGCTCAAAGCGGGCGAAAGACTCAGGAGCAAAGTACTTCGCGCCGGACAGGTAATCGAATTATCAACGATCATAGCGGCTCAATAGATAGCTGGTCAGAAAAGAAA
>JBGQJH010000365.1:0-3433 GCA_041498935.1 Pyrinomonadaceae bacterium
ATAACTGACGCGGTAGTTTATTCGACAATTGAACCCTGTGTGATGTGTGCGGGCGCGTTGATACAGGCGCGGGTGAAGAGGCTGGTGTATGGCGCGCGCGACGAACGGGCCGGGGCAGTCGAATCGCGATTCCGAGTTTGTGACACGGATTTCTTGAATCACCGAATTGATATTACGACCGGCGTGCTCGAGGAAGAGTGCCGGGAGATTATGCAAGAGTTTTTTCGCGCGCGGCGGGAGGATCAAAGGATGAAGACGGAAGGATGAAGGATGAAAGCGCCGGCCTGAACTGGCTAATGAACTCTCAAGTTGGCTTTTGACATCCGCATCGGAGTAGACGGCTCTTAGTTCATCCTTCCGCCTTCATCCTTGTCTTTGGAGAGGTCGCATAGTGGCTTAGTGCACCGGTCTCGAAAACCGGAGTGGGGGAAACTCCACCGTGGGTTCAAATCCCACCCTCTCCGCCATCAAATTTCGGATTGCGAATTTCGAATTTGAACAATTATCGAGTTTGAAGTTTGCGCGCGCTCGATCCGCGCCATTCTCAAATCCGAAATCCGCAATTCGCAATCCGAAATTCTCTCGGGAGAGGTGCAAGAGTGGTTGAATTGGCAGCACTGGAAATGCTGTGAGCGGGAAACCGTTCCGTGGGTTCGAATCCCACCCTCTCCGCCAGTTTGGCAAAGGATGAAGGATGAAGGCGGAAGGATGAAAGATTCGTAGTTCTTTGCGGACCCTTTGCGAGGTCTTTGCGAACTTTGCGGTTTATGTCTTGTTTGATTTGGAAGTAAGGCTCAACAAATGAACCGGCAAGGACGCAACCGGTTTCGCAAAGCAAAGCGATGAACTAGATAAACCGATCTGATTATGAGACGAGCCAGCTCTTCATTCATCTTTCATACTTCCGCCTTGATCCTTGCCTTGATAATGGCGGGTGGACTAACTGGTGTGGCCGCAGGTCAAACACACGCGGCGCGTCAACGTGCACGGAGAGCGTCTATTTGCGGTAACCCGACGGTTGCGTGCAAAACCACGGGGACTTTCCAGCCGAATGATTTGCCGTTCCGGTTGCCGGAGAAGTCAGTCATCTTTGACACCGAGTTGTTTTACGCAATCATTCTGAAGAGCATTCCCGCGAAGGAAGATGATTGCGATGTTTTTGTTCCGGAAGCGGCGCGGCTGCAAGCGCAGGCTTTGTTTCCGGATCATAAAGTTTTCACGTCGCGATGTGCTGACGTCGAAAACCTGTTCTATACAAACGTGAGTCCGAAGTTTAGGATCATGGCCGTCTATGGTGGCATTACGCTGGCCGAGGCGAAGCGCGTGCTCGAGGCGGCGAAGGCGACAGGAAGATTCCCCGGCGCGAACATTCGGCGGATGCGAACCGGCTTCAATGGTACTTAAGTTAGGACAGACATTTTTGGTCTGTCCGTTGTTAAAAAACCTGATTTTCGGTTCTGTCTCTCATTCACCCCCTCTGCGACAGACTGGAAAGCCTGTCCTGCTCGAAAAGAGTCAGGCAGGAATGCTTGTCCTACTGGAGGTTTTATGGATGACAAACTAGCGGCTGACGAAGCCAGACGATCGGTACAGCATGAGACGGTAAAAGCGCAGGTTGAAGGCGAAGTGCAGGCTGAGATTGCGGATCAAGCGCAGGCTCCGGTGGCGGGTGAGTCGGAGAGGATTCAGCAGGTCGCCGGAGATTTTCGGTCAAAAGCAGTTAACGAAGTAGTCGATACTGAGCGTGAAGTTGAGCGTGGGCGCGGCGCCGCGAGAATCTCGCAGGTTATCGATTACATCTTCTACGTAATTTATGCGCTGCTGGGGATGCGTTTTCTCCTGGCGTTGCTGGCGGCGCGCAGCACTGCCGGGTTCGTTCAGTTTATCGTTACGGTGACGAATCCGTTCTACGCTCCGTTTAGAGGAATCGTTGCCAGCCCGAGCACGGATCAGGGCCACACGTTGTTGTTGCCGATTGTTATTGCGATAATCGCGTACGTTCTGCTGCATCTGGCGATCAGCGGACTGCTGAGAATGCTGGCGCATCGCAAGACGCAGATTTAACGCATTTGCGATTGGCGATTGATTAGACCAAAATCATTCTGGCCTTTTTCGAAACCGACTGGGTAGCCAGGAAAATGGCGCGACCAATCGGCAATCGGCAATCAAGAATCAGAAGCGGTTTGACAAGTTATCAGACTTCGGGCTCCGCACAACGTAGTGCCGGTGAACCCCGCCAGACCGGGAACGGAGCAACGGTAGCCAGGCGCGCGTGTGTTGCGGGTAAGTCCGGAGTCTGGCCAATTCAGGTAAATGGTGAATGTCAGAACCGCCTGCGTTAGCGGGCGGCAGTGGCCGTCGAGAGGCTGCCGCCCGCTAACGCAGGCGGTTCTGACGTTTTGCCCCTGCATCCCTCCTCTGCTAAAGTTTCTTCGAAATTCGCAATAAGGAGCAGTTCAATGAAACGCCTGATTGTTACAGCGCTCTTTTTCGTTGTCACACTCACCTTCACCGCCAGCAACTGTTTTGCTCAGTCTGCATCACGCGAGGAGTTGCTGAAGGAATTACAGGCAAAGCGCACAGAGTTGGCGTTGCTCGAAAAACAATTTCTCGCGCCGGCGGCAGAGGACCGCAGTGGCTATGCGGAATTCTTGTCGCAGCCGGACACAGGCCTGATCCGTTTGCTCCCGCGCGAGACTTACGACAGCGACGTAAACAAGAAAACCAAGTCACTGACCATCCGTGGCGGTGGGGCTTACTACTCATTTGCTCGCTTGACGCATGAGTATGGCTATGGCTCCGACCTCGGATTGGAGTTGGGCTATTTCTCGGTTGGCTTCGCTGGCGCTGATTACGGGATGTTGGTCAACATTGGCGATTTGCCTTTGGAACAGATCACGCTCGAACATCCGAGCGTACGATACCTTTCGGCATATACGCCGCCGGCAAACGAACCAAACGCCCGTCAGGAAGCACGACAATTTGGAAAAGGCCTGACTGTCGCTGAGGTGCGCTATCAAGAGAGACTTCAGGTTGAAGTGAATAGCACCTACCTGCTGCGTTCGATCGGGTATTCCACCTCCGATGTGTTGGTTGCGTTCAAAGTCGTGCGACAAGACAGCGACGGCAGCGTCATCATCCTTTGGAAGTTGTTGAAGAAGTATCCGGTACCAGAATTGGCTCGCGCCAACTAGAAACTCAGATCCAATATCCCTTCATGTCATATCAAGTAATCGCACGCAAATGGCGCCCGCAGACTTTTGATGAAGTCACCGGGCAGGAACCGATCACACGCACGCTGCGCAATGCCATCGAGCATCAAAGGCTGCATCACGCCTATCTCTTCTCAGGCGCGCGCGGCGTGGGCAAAACAACCACCGCGCGTCTGCTCGCCAAAGCGCTGAATTGCCATAAGGCTAAACTGCCAACGGCC
>JBGQJH010000366.1:0-3431 GCA_041498935.1 Pyrinomonadaceae bacterium
ACTCCTTCCTTATAGAACTACTCCGCGTTCCCTTCTGGCGTCCTGACGCAAAATCGCGCATCATAACCTTCGCTGTTTAGCTGAGGTTCCGGAGTTTTGCGGTCTTTTTGCGCATGGACGATCTACGAAAATTCGCGCGCTACTTTTCTCCCTACAAGGTCGAGCTAACGACTGGCATCATTTGCATTTTGGCCAGCGTCGTTTTCAATCTCTTCATTCCCCTAATTGTTGGCCAGGCAATCGACGCAAACTGGAACCAGGTTAGCTGGTCGCGTCTGACGATCTCCGCGCTAAAAGTCCTCGGAGCAAGCGTCGTTGGCGGCACCTTCCTTTTTCTGCAACGCCGCATCCTGATCGGAATGTCGCGCAAGGTTGAATACGACCTGCGCCGGGATTTCTACGCCCACCTTGTCGATCAGCCGCAGGCGTTTTTCCAGGAGCATCGCATCGGCGACTTAATGGCGCGCGCTACCAACGATCTGGCGGCGGTCAGACAACTGGCCGGGCCGATGATCATGTATTCCCTGCAAACGCTATTCGTGGTGATCATCGTTCTGCCGCTGATGTTTCTAATCAGTTGGCGTCTCACGCTGCTGTTGTTTGTAACCATGCCGCTCGTTTCCCTGACGGTTAAGTTTTTTGGCCAACAGGTTCACGTCCGTTTCGAAAAGATTCAGGACTTCTTCGCGCAAATCACCGCCCGCGCCCAGGAAAACTTTACCGGCGTGCGCGTGGTTAGGGCATATGCCCAGGAAGACGCCGAGATTGCGGCCTTCAACGAATTGAACCGGCAATACGCGGAAAAGAACCTGGGCCTCGTCAGAATCGATGCGTTGATGCGACCGCTGATGCAGTTTCTGATCGGGATGGGCTTTGTGCTGATCATGTGGGCCGGCGTGCCGGCGGCGATTCGCGGGGAAATGACGGTGGGACAGTTCACCGTCTTCAATATGTATCTCTTCCGGTTGATCTGGCCGTTGATCGCTTTGGGTTATGTTGTCAACCTTTACCAGCGCGGCACGGCCAGCTTGAAACGGATGAACGCAATACTGGCGGTCGAGCCTTCGATAGCTGATTCCGGAGACGTGAAAGCACAGTCACCGATTAGGGGCGAAATCGAATTCCGGAACCTTACTTTTCAATACCATCCCAACGATGAACCAGTGCTCCGCGACATTAACCTCCGGGTGCGCGAAGGTCAGACCGTGGCGTTTGTAGGACGAACTGGCAGCGGCAAGTCCACTCTCGTTAACCTGATCTCGCGCATTATTGAAGCGCCCGAAGACACGGTGCTGGTTGACGGCGTTTCGGTTCGCGATTATCCGCTCGCGCAGTTGCGTTCAAGCATTGGATACGTTCCCCAGGAGACTTTCTTATTTAGCGATGCACTCGCCGGGAACATCGCTTTTGGCGTGGAAAAAGCTGAACCAGCGCAGGTCGAATGGGCGGCCGAAGTGGCCGGACTGACTGAAGACGTCGAAGGGTTTCCCGAGGGCTTCCAGACGCTGGTCGGAGAGCGAGGTCTGACACTCTCTGGCGGTCAAAAACAGCGCACGGCGATCGCCCGGGCGATACTCCGCGAGCCGAAAATCCTGATCCTTGACGACGCCTTGTCGTCCGTTGACACCTACACGGAAGAAAAGATACTGGGAAAACTGCGTGGCGTAATGCGGGGCCGGACGAGTTTGATTGTTTCGCATCGCATTTCCACCGTCCGCGATGCCGACTTGATTTGCGTGCTCGACGAGGGGCGCATCATCGAGCAGGGCACGCACGATGAGTTGCTCGCAGCGGGCGGAGAATATTCGGCGCTGTATGAACGACAGTTGCTCGAGGAGGAGTTGGCGCTGACCTGATCTCTTTCACTAAACAGCGGCTGGTTAAGACGATGGAAAACAATCTGGACAAACGATATCAAACGCTGGTCATCTTATGGGCCGCACTATTATTGAGCATTGGGTCGTTCTTCCTGTTCTCAGTGTTTATCGCGCCCGAGATTGGTAACGAGCCACGCAATCCGCCGAGCTCGCTCTTGATTGTCGCGCTAACGGCGCTGGGTGTCTTTCTCGTAATAGTTTCGTTTGCGGTAAAACAAAAGCTCCTTGCGCGTTCGGTTGAAAAGCAGGATGTTAATTTAGTGCAGCAGGCTCTCGTGATCGCGTGCGCCCTGTGCGAAGCGAGCGCGCTGCTGGGACTGCTCGAGCATTTCATTGTGGGCAATCGCCAGTACTACTGGTTGTTCCTGTTCGCGGCCGCCGGCACCGCTTTTCATTTTCCCCGGCGCAGCCAATTGGAATCCGCTAGTTACAAGAATCGGGCACAGTTAAGTTAGGTAACAAATGTCGACAGCGGTAAAACAGTTTCACGAAGAAGAAGCAATCGGGAAGACCTACGACTTTCAGATTGCCCGTCGGCTGCTCAGATACTTGCGCCCATACCTGCGCCTGCTCGTCCCCGCCCTGCTGCTCACTTTCGTACTGAACCTGTTGGGAATTCTGCAGCCGAAATTTACGGAGCAAGCGATTGACCGGTTCATCCTGCCCCGGAAAACAGACGGGCTAATGCTCCTCGTGGGTCTCTTCGCGGGCGTGCAATTTTTGCGTTTCGTCTTCTCTTATTTCCAGGCGCTGCTGCTCAATACGGTCGGACAGTATGTGATGTTTGACCTGCGCCGCGAGCTTTACGATAAGCTACAGCATCAGGAAGTGGCCTACTACGATCGCAATCCCGTCGGCCGCATCATGACGCGCCTGACCAGCGACGTCGACTCGCTCAATGAACTCTTCACCGCCGGCATTACGGACTTGCTGGGCGACCTCGTAATGATCTTCGCCATCATCGGCGTGATGTTGTGGATGGACGTGCGGCTGACTTTGGTCACATTGCTCACCGTCCCGATGTTGTGGGCCGCCACGACTTGGTTTCGCCATGGCGCGCGCCGCGGCTACGACATGGTGCGGACACGCCTCGCGCGCATCAACGCTTTTCTCCAGGAACACTTCGCCGGCGCGCAAACAGTCCAGATCTTCAACGCCGAAGTAAAGTCGATTTACAAGTTTGACGAGATCAATAAAGACTACCGCAAGGCAAACCTCGACACGATCTTCTACTACGCCGTCTTCTTCCCGCTGGTTGACTTCATCGGCGCCGTGGGCATCGCCCTGATCATCTGGTACGGCGGCTATCGCGTGATGCACAACACGCCCGGACACACCGTGCTCACGCTGGGAGCGCTGGTGGCGTTCATCCAGTATTCGAGTTTTCTCTTCCAGCCGATTCGCGACATTTCGGATAAGTACAACGTGCTCCAGGCTGCCGTCGTCGCTTCGCATCGCATTTTCAAGACGCTCGATCTTCCCATCGCGATCACTTCGCCGGCCACACCGGCCAGGTCGGGCCGCGCCGTAGGCCTCATCGAATTTGAAAACGTC
>JBGQJH010000367.1:0-3421 GCA_041498935.1 Pyrinomonadaceae bacterium
AGCCGCAAAGCTTGTGGAGCGCAATCCGCGAGTCGCTGCGCGGCAGCCATCGTGACTACACCTCCGGACCGATTGGCCGGGCAATCATTATGCTCGCAATCCCGATGGTGCTTGAGATGTGCATGGAGAGCATCTTCGCGGTCGTCGACATCTTCTGGGTTTCCCACCTGGGTAAGGCCGCGCAAGCAACGGTCGGACTTACCGAATCGCTATTGACGTTAATTTATACTTTGGCGATCGGCCTAAGCATCGGGGCGACGGCGATGATCGCACGGCGCATTGGCGAACGAAACCCGGATGGCGCAGCTCGCGCGGCAGTACAGGCAATCGCGCTCGGCCTGATCGTCTCAATTGTAATTGCCTTGATTGGGGCGCCTCTGGCCCCGACATTGTTAAGAGCGATGGGCGCTTCGCCAACGGTCGTTGAGCAAGGCGCGACCTTCACGAGAATAATGTTGGCGGGCAATGTCACGGTGGTAATGCTGTTCATGATTAACGCCATCTTTCGCGGCGCCGGCGACGCAGCGATCGCGATGCGCGTGTTGTGGCTGGCAAATGCCCTAAACATCGTGCTCGGCCCTTGCTTCATCTTCGGCCTTGGCCCTTTTCCTAAACTCGGACTGGCTGGAGCTGCGGTGGCTACCAACATCGGACGTGGCACTGGCGCGCTTTACGCGCTCAGCCGGTTGATTCGTTCCGGCGGCCGGTTTGACATTAGAGCGCAGCATTTGCGACTTGAGCCCGAGATCATGGCGCGCCTGATACGCTTATCCGGAACGGGCACCTTCCAGGTGTTTATCGGCATGGCAAGTTGGATGGGTTTGGTGCGCATCATCGCGAGCTTCGGAACCGACGCGGTTGCCGGTTACATAGTCGGCATCCGCGTCATCTTGTTCGCGCTGCTGCCGTCGTGGGGCATGTCCAACGCGGCGGCCACGATGGTCGGGCAGGCGTTGGGCGCAAAGAAACCCGAGCGCGCTGAGCGTGCCGTTTGGAAAGCGGCTTCTTACAACGTGATCTTCCTGGGCTCGGTAGGATTGATATTCGTTCTGTTCGCCAGACACATCATTGGAATTTTCACTTCCGATCCCAATGTGGTGCCCTACGGAGTGGATTCTCTGCGCATCATTGCCTATGGCTTTCTCTTTTACGCTTACGGCATGGTCTTGACGCAGTCGTTCAACGGCGCCGGCGACACCTGGACGCCTACGATCATCAACCTGTTCGTGTTCTGGCTCTGGGAACTTCCGCTCGCTTACGTGTTGGCGATCGTTTTCGGCCTGGGACCCCGCGGCGTCTTCCTGGCTATCATGATCGCGTTCTCAACTTTGGCCATTGTGAGTGCGCTGGTCTTTCGCAGAGGGAAATGGAAGGCCAAGGCAGTCTGAACTTGGAATTTTGATTAGCCCGCCTTTATTCCAAATAAAACATGCGAACCTGAGCAGACAAGGCCGTCGACGTATGAGAAACCGCAAAGAGCGCAAAGGAAATACCCAAAGTTCCGCAAAGGGAGTTTTTCTTTGAGGACCTTTGCGAAAACTTTGCGTTCTTTGCGGTTAAATATTTGGTGTTTGATGAGCTTACCTCGGGCAAGTGTTAGACTGAACGCATTATCATGAAACCAACCATCATGAAATTCGGCGGCACGTCGGTGGAGGGCGCCACCGCCTTCAAGAATGCCGCGCGCATTGTTTTTGATCGCCAGGCGCTACGGCCGGTCGTAGTTGTATCCGCCATGTCCGGCTTTACCGATGCGTTACTTGGTAGTCTGCAACAGGCGTTAACTGTCGGAGCGGAAAAAGGCGCGGCCAGAAGCATAGAAGGTCTCGAGAAGCATTTCGATCGCCACTTGCGAGTAGTCGGCGCGCTGCTCAGTGAAGGGGCTCCGCGAATGCGGGCGCTGGTGGACCAAAGCCGCGTTGAGATCACCGAACTCCTGAGTACAGCGCACGCCAAAGTTGCTGACGTCAAAGTTGCAGAAGCTGAACTGGGTAACGCGAAATCCAGCGAAGATCGTAAGCGTCGTAAGTTTTTTGAGGATGCGGTTGTTTCCTATGGTGAGCGGCTGTCGGCAGCGATCCTTGCCGCGGTGCTCCGGGAAAACAAAGTCGCCAGCCGGGATGTTGACGCGCGCCGTTGCATTATCACTAACGACGAGCATGGCTGCGCGACGCCCTTGATGGCTGAAACGTTCCGCAACACGAAGGAACAATTGCAACCCTTGCTTGCATCGTCGTGTATTCCCGTGCTCGGAGGTTTTATCGGATCCACTGCGACCGGAGATACAACAACCCTGGGACGCGGTGGCTCGGATTACACCGCGGCGCTCATCGGTGCGGCCCTGGACGCCAGGGAAATTCAAATATGGACCGACGTGCCGGGAGTACTGACAGCAGATCCGCGTCTGGTATCACACGCTCGTACCGTTCCTCAGCTCTCTTTCGAGGAGGCAGCTGAGCTGGCTTATTTCGGCGCTAAGGTGCTTCATCCGAAGACGCTCCTGCCGGCGATTGAAAGAGACATTCCGGTGCGCATCTGTAACTCCCGCGCACAGGAAAGTGGCAGCACGCTGGTGGTGGGGGAGACAAAGAAATCACCGCAGACGGTAAAGGCCATTGCCCATAAAACCGGAGTTACAACTGTTCAGGTGACCTCGACACGAATGCTTGGCGCTTATGGGTTCCTGCGCGCGTTGTTCGAAATTTTCGACGAACACAAGACCGCCGTGGATGTGGTGACAACGTCTGAAGTCAGCGTTTCATTATCGCTCGACGACACGAGCGCGCTGCCCGCGATCGTGGAGAAATTGGAAAGACTCGGTTCCGTAACCATTGAAGAAGGACGCGCGATTCTTTGCGTTGTGGGCGAAGGTCTGCGCAGTACGCCCGGCATTGCAGCACGCATCTTCTCGACGATTAGCGACATAAATGTTTCGCTGATCTCGCAAGGCGCCTCGAGAATAAACCTCACTTTCGCGGTTGAAGAAGATCGCGTTCGTGAGACAGTGGCCCGGCTTCACAAAGAATTCTTTGAAGGTTCAGAGAGTGAAGACGCACTGCGGGAATTCAACGACCTTGGCGCCGGGGTCTCGGCATAATCGCGAAGACCTGCCACCCATGAACCTTAATGAACTAACACGCAAACTGATCGACATTCCCTCGGTGACTGGCGATGAACGGCTGGTTGGCGTGTTTCTGAAATCGCACCTTGAGGGTTTGGGTTATGTTGTTGAGATGCAGGAAGTCGAAAAAGATCGTTTCAATGTGATTGCCACTACCGGCGCCTGGCCGCGAGTCGTGCTCTCAACGCACATGGATACTGTGCCGCCTCATATGGTTTCCAGCGAGAATGACGAAAGGGTCTTCGGCCGCGGCGCCTGTGATGCCAAAGGAATCATCGCCGCGCAGATCGTGGCTGCTGA
>JBGQJH010000368.1:0-3420 GCA_041498935.1 Pyrinomonadaceae bacterium
ACCGAGATGTGCCAGCGCGTGCAAGGGCGACATGCCATCTATGCCGCGATGATCAATAATCTTTTGAAACTCCACCGCCGCTTCGTTTCCTGAACGTTGCTGAAGGTACATTCGACCGCGCATGTAATTGTTCATTAGTCCGCCGACTAACCCGAGGTCATACGCGCGCACGGATTCCAGCAGTTCGAGAGCTTGCCCAGTATTACCGTGGTTCTTTTCGATCTCCGCTCTGATCACCGGTGTCTGCATGGAAACTATGATGGTATCTTTCGGATAGAGCTTCAGCGCCTCATCAAGCAAAGATTGCGCGCGGCCCGCGTCATTACAAACCGCGAAGACCAGGGCGGAGGCTGGAACGCTGATGCGGCCGCGATTCAAAGCGAGGCCGGCAGTAACGTTCTCTTTTGCCTGTTCGCACTTTCCGAATGAGGCCTGGTTAGCAGCCAGACCGATTAACGCCTGACTAGCGTTTTCCTTGCGATCCTGGTTCTTATAAAACTCAACTGCGCGCCGCTTTAGGTCTTCACCTTTTTTCACTTGCCCGATCGAAAATGCAATGGAAGCGAGTTGGTCGGTTAGATCGGCTTCTGCGGGCTTGCCCCTGGCCCACTGAACTTCCGCGTCGATCTGCGACTGATCGCCTCGCATAGCGGCAAAGTAGAGCCTGTTGAAATGCGAGCCGGCGGCGTCAGGGTACTGGGCAGCCATTTCTTTAGCGACCTGCTCCGCTTCGTCGAGACGATTCAGGCCGAGGAAGCTGCCGATCAAATTATCGCGCGGGCTCATATTCGTGGGGCCAAGTCTAACCGCCTCGAGCGCTTCCTTGACGCCTTCATCGTAGCGACCAAAAAGATTGTAATTGAGCGCAAGATTATTGTGGGGAATGTAATCGTTGGGATAAAGACGCGCCCACGTCTGGAGAACTTCGATTGCCTTATCAACTTCACCGGTCGCGTAATTAAAATACTTCTCGGAGATGTAAAGTCGCTCGCGCTCGCTCACACGATCGCGTAGCTCATATGCCTTTTGCACATATTGGTGGGCAAGATCAAGTTGGGTTTGATTCCCGTAATAGACCGCCAGCCTCGCATAAGCCATGGCAAAATTCGGATCCAGCTCGATGGCCCTTTTGTAAAATGCCGCCGACTGTTCCCCGTTGCCCTTTGCTCGTTCCTCATTACCCGTCGCGAAGGCTTTAAGCGCTTCCAGGGAAGAAGTGGTGGCCTGCTCCACCGGCACCTCAAACTTCTTTATGGAGCTTAGCGACTCGCCCAGTTTTCCGCGTAGCGCCGAAGCGGCCCTGCCTAGCGCGGCCAGTACCTGCTCCTTGCTGTCCGCTTCTACCTGCTCACGCGCTATGGAGTCGCCCGAATGCGCGTCTACTGCGTCGAGCGTGATTACGTAGTGACTGCCCAGGCTGGAGATTGATCCGGTGAGCATTGCCTTCAGGCCCTGACGTTCGCAAATTTCGCGCGCGACATCTCTTGTGAGCCGGTCGTCGGGCGAGCGTCCCATGAATCGCAGCGCTTCACGCACGCGGTCGTCCGGGAAAATATTGAGAAACGGCGACTGCCCGAGTTGCACGGCCAGCGCCTGTTTTAGCGTTCCATCAAAGACGGGTTCGCCCGTACTGTTCGCAAAATCCGCCAACAGGACGGTGTCTTTATCTGTTAGTGCCTGGGCACGGTTAAGGTAGAAGAAGACCGCGGCACCGACAGCTATCACAAAGAGAGCAGCGATCAGACCTGCGCCGGTCTTGTGACGCTTGATCTCACTGACGATGTATTCCGCGCTGGAAGCCGCGTGCGTCCCTGTTTGTTCAGCAGTTGGCGGAATTCGATCGGAAATGGTGGGAACGACTGATGCCGCACTAATTGTCGATCTGGTGACGCTGTCAGGCGCGACCGAACGTTCAAGTTCCGCCTCAAACTCAATCTTTTGCTTGAGTCGGCGCACATCGGTCAGGAACTCTTTGACGGTCTGATAGCGCTCGTCTCTATCTTTACGAAGCGCTTTCGTTATGATCCAGTCCAGCTCGGCAGGAACGTTGGGAGCGAAGCGGGCCAGAGGCGGCGCCTCCTTCTGGGTTATCGCAACAATGACGTCGGTCGAGGTTTCGCCATCAAACGGCGTTCTGCCCGCGACCATTTCATACATAACCACGCCGAGGCTCCAAATATCGCTGCGAGCGTCCACCGCCTTACCGCGTGCCTGTTCTGGCGACATGTAGTGTGAGGTGCCCATTACCACACCGGCATCCGTTTGCACCAAAACTCTCGTCGAAGCCTCTCCGTCGGAGGGACTTCGATTAGTGGAGTCCTCCGTAAGCTTGGCCAAACCAAAATCGAGAACCTTAACGTAGCCGTTGCGGCGCACCATGATGTTGTCAGGCTTAATGTCGCGGTGAACGATGCCGGCGGCGTGGGCTTCTTCCAGCGCGCTGGCTACCTGAAGGGTAATATCGAGAATCTCATTCACCTCAAGCGTAGCGCTCGCCATCTTCCTACGGAGAGTTTTGCCATCAATGTATTCGGTCGCGATAAAGTGTCTGCCGCCGTCGTTGCCTACTTCATGGATTGTGAGGATGTTTGGATGATTCAAAGCCGAAGCGGCGCAGGCTTCCTGTTCGAAACGGTTAAGCCGATCTCGATTCGTCGTATACTCGTGGCCCAGGATCTTTAGCGCAACTTTCCGTCCCAGTTTCACGTCTTCGGCCAAATAAACTTCCCCCATACCGCCCGCGCCGAGCTTTTGCAAAATACGGTAGTGGGATATTTTTTCCGCTTCCATGGCTGGTTATCTGGTTAAAGATAGGGTGCCGAAGCTGCAGTTACAAACTGAACTAGATACTCTCGATACCGCCCGGCGTTAGTAGCGCTTGCAATATTCCACTGCCTGAATCGCGCTGTCAACGTGACTCTGGCTTCACCTGGCTTAGAGCAATCAGGGAGTTTGCCGTCGCCCCGGTTACGCTCACGTGTTTGAGTTTAGAAGTATGGCCGGCGGTAATCGTGACGGCACTGCGCGAAACCTTCAATGCCCGTGCCAGTATGTAGACAAGCGCTTCATTCGCTGCGCCATCAACTGGCGGCGCCGCGACTCGCACCCGCAGGGAGCCGTCATGTTCGCCGACGATCTCGCTGCGCGACGCACGAGGCACGACCTGCACCTTGAACGTCAGCATGCCGTCTTTCTCAGAGTAGTTGATCATCGGGTTAGTCCAAAGTCCAATGTCCAAGGTCCAATGTCCAAAGTCACAACTCCTGAGTTCATACTTGTCAAATGAATGTTAACCTCAGCTCGAGACCCAGTCGCTACCACCACCCCACGCGGGCTGCCCGCGCGGGGACCCTGGTCCGCTCCCGGTTCTGATAAGACATTGATCATCACCCTTGTGACTTTGGACATTGGACATTGGAC
>JBGQJH010000369.1:0-3402 GCA_041498935.1 Pyrinomonadaceae bacterium
CCCTACGGTGTTTCCGGCTCAGAACCAACCAATATCCGCGACTATTTGTTCGTCGTTCTAAAAAGAAAGTGGTTGATTCTCAGTCTCGTTCTGGTAGTTACCTCATTGGTAACTATCCAGGCGTTTCGCGCGCCTTCGATCTATGCAGGCGAAACAACCATCCGCATTGAACAAAAGCCGCCGAACGTACTGCAAACGAAAGAGATTGTTATCGCCGGCCAGAGCGATCCCAATTTCTGGGGCACGCAGCTTAAACTTTTGGAGAACCCCGCACTGGCGCGTCAGGTGGTACTCACGCTTGACCTCCAGCACAATCAGGCGTTCTTCGGTGGCCAGACGCAGGGCGGTGTCTTTTCGTCTCTCCGGCGAATCTTCTCGAAACCAAAAAAAGTAAATGAGTCTCCCGCGGTGTCCTCGGGGCTCACGGTAGTGGGAGAGAGTGAAGTAACCGGCGGATCGTTGACTCCGGAACAATTGGCCGAGCTCGAGCCTTACGAAGACGCGATCATAGCAGGCGAGATGGTCGAGCCGGTTCTTCAAACCAACCTTGTCAGGATCAGATTCGTCCATGCTGATCCTGATCTGGCCCAGAAAGTTGCAAACACGCTGGCCGAAGTATTTGTTAACAACAATCTGGAACGCTCGACGATGGGCTCCAACAAAGCGGAAGATCGGCTCGCAAGAGAGATCGCAAACCTGCAGACCAAAATCAAGCACGATCAGGAAGCGCAATTCAATTACGCCAAGAGCCACAATCTGCCGTTGGTCAATGACACTGCGGGGAACCTCGAGGCTACTCGCCTGGCTACGCTAAGCGGCCAATTGTTAATAGCCGAAAATGAGCGGAAGAATCTTCAGGCTCAGCTCGAAGCGGCGAGAAAAGAGCACGATCCATTTTCCATACCGGATGTTAATACCTCAACTCGCGTGGAAAAATTGCGGGATCGTATCTCGGCGCTGAAAGAAAAGCGCGACGCACTGCTTATCGTCTACACACCCGAATGGCCCGAAGTCAAAAAAATTGATGCCCAACTGAAGGGCCTGGAAGCGGAACTCGATAAGGCGCCTTCCGAAATTGTCACTTCAATCCAAAGGAAGTATGAAGCCGCCGTTTCCCAGGAAAATCTCCTGAGGCGTTCCTATGAACAGCAGAAGGGAACTACCACCCAGCAGACGCGCGACCAGATCGACTTGCTAGCCATGAGCCAGGAGCTGGAAACCAACAGGCAAATTCTGAACACTCTATTGCAACGCCAGCGGGAGTTTCAGGTAAACAACGGCGATAGGTCGAATGAGGTCAGCATTGCCACCTATAGCCGCTTGCCAAGAACGCCGATTGGCCCGCAGCGTTTTCGAAACATCTTCATCGCCTTTCTCTTGTCTCTGGTTGCGGGCATTGGTCTTGCTTTTCTCCTTGATTTCCTTGATGACACCGTAAAGACGGTGGACGACGTGGATCGCTATCTCCACTTGCCTGCCCTGGCATTGATTCCATCAAGCCGGGATCGCGGGCGTTTGATTGGGGTCGGCGGGGCGCCGCCGGGACCGGCGCCGGCTGATACGACAGCTCTTGCAATGATCAGCGACGCGCGCTCGCCAATTGCTGAATCCTACCGGCACTTGCGAACGTCGCTCTTGTTGTCATCTGCCGGGCAACCGCCAAAGACAATATTGGTAACATCGAGCCAGCCCTCCGAAGGCAAAACGACTACGGCGATCAACACGGCTTTCATGCTTGCGCAAACGGGCGCCGAAGTCTTGATTATCGATTGCGATTTGAGACGGCCCCGGCTGCACGCGCATTTCGGCGCGCCCAATACCAGGGGTCTGACTAACTGGCTCTCCGGCGAAACGGATATTGACAGTCTGATGCAGACCTATCCGCAGTTGGACAATCTAAAGTTCCTGACCTCCGGTCCAGTGCCTCCCAATCCGGCGGAGCTTTTAGGTTCAGATGAAATGCGAAAACTCCTGGGCGTGCTTACCGAACGATTCGCCCATGTGGTCATAGATTCGCCGCCGGCAATATCGTTTACCGACGCGTCTATTTTGTCCACGATGGTTGATGGCGTGGTGCTGGTCGTTCACGGCGGCCGAAGTTCTCGGGCCGTAGTGCGGCGTGCGAAGCAGCAGTTGCTGGACGTCGGCGCGCACATCTTTGGTGTGGTCCTGAATAACGTCAAAGTCGAAACGCAGGACTACTATTATTCGGGTTACTACTCGTCGAATGAATACGTCGAAGGGGAAAATCCGGAAGATGTAACCGGCCAAACCGCTAAAACCTAGTGAGTTGTTGATTCACTGGCGGCGATCTGACGACGGCTAGGTTCAGTTATACAATTCGCTTACAGAAGTGAATTACCAAAGCCTGCTTGCGGTGATTTGACACTGCCGAGGCTTTGCTGCTCTGCCAGGAAGTTTAGCGACCCTTATTTCATCCTCCAAACAATCCGGACAACCGGCGGGATAACCGATCGAGGTCGGTTCGCCAGGCGCTGGTAACAGCAGTCGATGGCATAGACTCGCGAGTGTGGACTTATAATTCAGGAAGTATGAAGAAACATCCCCTTCGGGCAGAGAGAGAGTTTGGTCTGGTTGTCGGCGGCGTTTTTGTTTTGCTTGGCGGTTGGTGGCTCTATCGAGGGAAGTTTGTTAACGCCGCCCACGTCACTCTGCCGCTCGGGGCGCTTCTGATTATCTTCGGTCTGCTCTGGCCAGGGGCATTGGTATTGCCAAACAGAGCCTGGGGGTTGCTTGCTGAAGGGCTGTCGTTTGTGACCACCCGCATAATCCTGGGCCTGGTGTTTTTTCTGGTTATGACGCCCATCGGCGTGGTGAAGAGACTGTCAGGTTGGGACCCGCTTGGTCGGCGCGGTGGGCGAAGTGATTCTTACTGGAAGCCTTATTCCGAGCGACAGCGGGATCCACGCCACTACGAGAAGATGTATTGAACCGGATTCAGAAGGAAGATCATCAGGAATGAGAAGAAAGCCAATCATTATGTTCAAGAAACTAGTAAGCGAGAGTTGTAAACGCCTATCAATTACTTTTCCTTCATTGGCGGGGCGATTGATCCTGGGTGTAGTCATGATTTCGATCATCACGGGTTTTGTTTTTGCCGTCTCCGCGCAAAAGCAGCAGGGTCGTCAAGTGTCGGCAAACGACTTTCCGGGGAACGACTTAGGCGCCAGGATCAACGCCGCTGATACAGCCCTGGGCCCAAAGCCCGGCGAGATTGTCGTCAGAGGTGGCGGCACGATTTCGACGTCGGTGATCATTTCCTCTGATCATGTGTTGCGCTTTCTGCCTGGAACGTATGTAACGAAGACCAGCGCTATTCCTATACTCATGAAGTCGCGTTCTACGGTGCTCGGTGCGGGTTGGGAATCGATCATTATGGAG
>JBGQJH010000370.1:0-3381 GCA_041498935.1 Pyrinomonadaceae bacterium
AGAACGTCAGACGGCCTTGAGGCTTTAGCCATTCCAGATTCCTTTCTCCTCCAGCTCGAGAAAGATTATCGATTACGACTACCTCATGATCTCTTACCAGGTACCTACTCGCTGCATTGCAGCCAATAAAGCCTGCGCCGCCAGTTATTATTATCTTCATTATTGCGGGAGTCCTGTAACGCGTCGCCAAGATGGAGAATGCGGAGCCAACCTCCACCCGGGTACCAGGCGGACGGGCGAGTAGCCTCCGCCGCATTGCCGGTCATTCTCTGAACGCTCAAATCAGCTAACATCAAATTCGTTCGGGAAGTCGAAGATCATTTTGAACGGAGAAGCGCAGACATCAGCACACCTTCCGAGGCTGATTGCAGTCGCCTCGAAAAAGCTCTCGACTAAGCAATGGCAGAGGCATCCCTGGGAAAGACGCGCATATGTCCTCAGCAGAATTGCTTCAATGGTCCTGGGGTACGGATTTGGAAGGCAGGCCTGTCAGCATGTAACACCTGTAAACTTCTTCGGTGAGCTAAAGGGAGCGCTCAGCGGAGACTGCGGCCTCTTCCAGCAAAAAAGAACGGTCGCACATTAGACGCATCTCCCGGGAATGTCAAACAAAGGGCAGATGAGAGTAGCGGCTCATCCTTGCAAAATTCTTGTTAGCACCGCACCTCATTATGATGATACAAACTAACCCACCGCCTTCGCAGAAAGAAGGCGCGCCGGTTTCATAGAAGCTCCTGGTATAGCGCCACCATTTTCTTTGCGTATTCCGCCCAACTGAACTTACTCGCCTGCGCGATGCCCGCGTCACGGCGATCGGACCAGGCTTGAGACTCTCGTCTTCTGTCAGAGAGTAATTGGATCACCGTTTCAGTCCACGAGGAGACATCACCGACTGGACAATAGAGCGCGGCGTCGCCACCTACCTCTCGCAAGACCGGCAGCTCGCTGGCGACCACTGCCGTGCCGCAGGCCATGGCCTCGACGACCGGCAGGCCAAAGCCTTCGCGCTCCGAAGGCTGTAAGACCACCTTAGCGCGCCGGTAAACAGCGGCCAGCAAATTCCTTTCGAGATGAGGCAAAACAACGATCGTGCCGGCAATCCCGAGTTCGTCCGCCAGTTTCATTTGCTCTGGTGTAAAGAGACCACCGGCACGGATGAGACGCGCCCCGGGGAACTCCTTTCGCACGGCGGCGAAGATTCGTAGCAAGAGATCTATGCGCTTGCGCGGGATCGCGCTGCCGACGTGCAGGATGTCAATGGCGTCGGGTTCCGCCTGACCGAGTATGCGTGTCGCTTCCTCGTCCGCGACAAGATCGGCTTCCGGCGAGCATGAGCGATGCACGCCATTCGCGATGACAACCACATGTTCGGGCGCAACCAATTCATGAGCCAGTAATTCATCGCGGGTAGCACTGCTGACACAAGTCACACGCGCCGCCTGGCGAAAGCCACTGAGTGTGCGGCCCATCATCTTTCTGAAGAAGACTGAACGAGGCTCCCCGGCTGGATTCAGCAGGCACTGAAACGTGTCCAGATCGTGACAGGTGATGACCGTCCGTTCGGGTGGCAGTTCATGCAGGAGTTGCCCGTAGCTGTGATCAATTACATGAAACAAATCAAACTCCGACTTCCGGCGGCGCACAAATCGGGGGTAGTCCCAAAAGCGATTCAGCACTCGATCCGCATTAAAGAGTTTGGCGGCAAAATCTGAGCTCTGACTTCCGACTTCTGTCTTCTGATCTCTGACTGCTGAACTCTGTCTTGTAAACCGACGCCGCATCGGTGGGCAGATCCGCGTCGCCACAACCGCATCCGAATAATCTCTTTGCAAGTGAGTAAGCAGCATGTCCGCCACCAGATCCATGCTCGGCCAATTCTCTTCGCGTAGATCGCAGACTACGGCAACGCGGTTAGCCCTCATGGGTTTAGCTGAAGACGGAAGTTGGCCGCAGAGGACGTCGAGAGCCTCATTAACTTGAAATTTGCGCTTCTGACTTCCGCGCGGCGATGAACCAAACCTGACTCGCAGTTTATTAATCCTCTTTCGATTTCCCTCTTCGTTGTTTCTTGAGCGTCGCCTCAATAACTTTTCTCATCCGTTCAGCGAGGATTGCATAGTCGAAGTTTTCTTTAGCGACCGCGATATTGTGGGTTGATCGTTCCAGCATTTCAGGATGATCCAGGATGGTTTCAATCCTCTCCTTTAGCTTCCGTGGATAACCTTGATCCTTCACGCCTTCATACTCGACCAGCATCTCCGGCTCCAAAATGAGCTCGGCTTCGCCCACCTTACTTGCTAAAACGTAGCGGCCGGCGGCGAGATAGAGCGGCAACTTTCCGGTGGTTCTAACCTTTCCGACAATGTCGTTGGTCTGGGTCGACAAACAGATATCAATCAGGCCCAGGTAAGCCGGCAACCGTTCGAAAGGCACGTGGCCGAGAAAGAGTATCTTGTTTTCAATGCCATACTCACGACAACGAGCCTTGAGATGAGGAATGCCGGAACCACTACCGATCATGATTCCCTTCACCGGCCGATCCTGGAGCAGGCGCAGCGTCTCGACCAATTCCCAGCCGTAACACATCTGAAGCTTTTCGCTCCAGATGGACGAGCCGACAAGCCCAACGGTCGTCACTGCTTCAAGTCCATGGCGCTTGCGCAACTCGTCCGCGTCTTCAACAGTGAAGCCATCTGCATCAACGCCATCCTGGATCACGTCCGCGTCAATACCATGTTGGGCCAGCCATCCTTGGTGGAAACTGCCGCGTACAACAATGCGGTCGGCAATGTGGAACGCGGCATTCTCGAGCAGGCTGGTCAACCAGATGCCAAACTTTCCCCGGCTTCCCGTAGAGCGAACGAGTTCGACAATCGCGTCGCCAGTTTCAATAATGAGGCCGTTGCGGAATATGAATTTGTAGCAGCCGGACGCAATCACCCCGGTGTAGGAAATGTCGAAGACATAAACTGCTACCGGACGGACCCGCGCCAGAAAAGTAAAGACCTTCAGAATTGAGATGATCTTGCGCCGCGAGCGATAAGCGATTTGAACGTTGTAATTCTCGGTGAGCCTTGCGGCCAGGGCTCTGGCCCGAAAACCCATGGCGCTATCGCGATCACCGCCAACGACAAAGGCGACTCCAGGCAATTGGAGCGCGCTCCTGAAAACCTGATCGCTTTTCTCTTTATGGTTGATGGCGTTGGTAGCTGTATGCATTCGCGCTTGTTTCACTTCGTGAGAAACCAGCTTCGGCGGCAGTCTGAAAATAGAGCTGCTCAACTTCCCGGACAACGCTGGGCCAATCATGTTGGCGAGCTGTCTTCTCAGCTTCCCGACCGATGTCCCGAAGAGAATCGCGGTCAATCAGTCCGGTAACAG